>NZ_JBEPCJ010000115.1:0-28936 GCF_040299565.1 Spirillospora sp. NPDC000708 | reverse complement strand
GGCTCCAGCAGGCGGTGCAGGCTCGCCACCGCGGGGGCCGCTCCGCCGCCGGGCAGCGCCGCGGCCAGATCGGCGGCGGCCCGCTCGGTCGGCGCGGCGACCGCGGTGCGCAGTCCCCGCGACGCGGCGGCCGCCGCGATGCCCGCGGCGACCTCGGCGAGCGCGTCCGGCGTGGCGCGCAGGACGCTGACGCCGGTGCGCAGCGCGGCGGTCAGCGCGAGCGAGCGGTCCTCGGGCAGCCCGGCGCGCAGCTCCTTGACGGCGGTGTCGTCGAGCAGCGGAGCGGCGGTGAGGGTCAGCCGCTGGAACCCCTCGGCCGCCGCCTCCTCCGCCAGCGCCCACCGCGCGGGCCCGAGCGTCTCCTCCGGCTCGGGCGGCTCGGCGTCCTCGTCGAAGGACTCCTCGTCGAACTCCGGCTCCTCGGTGAGCGTGACGACCTCGCCGCCGTCCAGCGCGGCCTCGACGGCGGCGCGCGTGTCCGCGACCCGGGCGCGCTCCAGCGCGGACACCACGTCGGCGAGGGGCGTGACGGTGTGGCCGCGGCGGGCCGCCTCGGTGAGCAGGTGCAGGACGAGCGCGCCGCCGCGCCTGGGGTCGTCGGGCCGGGCGTCCGGTCCGAGCAGGGCGCGCGCGAAGTGGTCCGCCTGGGCGGGCTGGACACCGGGGACGCTCAGCAGCCGCCACGGGTCCTCGCGCAGCCGCGCGGCGGCGCCGGGACCGAGCCGCGCCGCCGTCCGCGCCGCCAGCCCGGCGGGGACGCCCAAGGAGGCGAACAGCTCGTCGAGCGCGGCCCGGCCCTCGCGGGCGTCGGCGGGCGGCGCGGCGGAGGCGGCGGCCTGCGGGCGGGCCGGGCCTTGCCGCTCCGGTCCCTGCTGCCCGGGTCCCTGCTGCCCGGATCCATGCTGCCCCGATCCCTGCGGGCCGGGCTCCTGGGGGCCTTGTCCTTGCGGTCCGGGTCCCTGCGGGCCGGCGGCGCGCCTGGCGCGGGCGGCCTCGGCGGCGCGGGCCCCGGCGGCCTCGGCCGCGCGCATCGCCTCGGCGGCGCGGGCGGCGCGCTCCTGCGGGGACTCGGGCGAGGGGCTGTCGATGTCAGGTGGGGTGTCGGTCACGGGCTTCCCGTCGCGGCTTCTCACGGTTGGCGGTGGACCGTCCCGAGCGTGCCACGGACGGCCCGCCCGGTCACGGAGGCGGGCACGGGAGGGGCGGTCGCGGGGCGGGCGGTCACGGTGCGGGCGCGGTCACTGGTGGGAGGGGGACATGTCGGAGACGTCGTCCAGGGCGCCCCGGATCTCGTTCGGCAGCGTCAGGTCCTCGCTGTCCAGGATGGCCCCCAGCTGCGCGGCGGTGCGGGCGCCGACGATCGGGGCGGCGACCCCGGGCCGGTCCCGGACCCAGGCCAGCGCCACGCTCAGCGGCGACACGCCGAGGCCCTCGGCGGCGGTCACCACCGACTCCACGATCCGCGCGCACTCCTCGTCCAGGTAGGGCTGGACGAAGTCGGCGAAGCGCGGCGCGGCGGCCCGCGACCCGGCGGGGATGCCGGTGCGGTACTTGCCGGTGAGCACGCCCCGCCCGAGCGGGGAGAACGGCAGCAGCCCGGCGCCGGCGTCCAGCGCCGCCGGCACCACCTCCCGCTCGATGTCGCGGCTCAGCAGCGAGTACTCCAGCTGCGCCGACACGATCGGGGCGCGCCCCGGCCAGGCGCGCTGCCACGCGGCGGCCTTGGCCACCTGCCAGCCCGCGTAGTTGGAGACGCCGACGTAGCGGGCGCGGCCGGACGCCACCGCCTCGTCCAGCGCCGACAGCGTCTCCTCCAGCGGTGTCGCCGGGTCGTAGACGTGCAGCTGCCACAGGTCGACGTGGTCGAGGTCCATCCGGTCCAGGGACGCGTCCAGGGCGCGCAGCAGGTGCCGGCGGGACCCGTCGTAGCGCCCGTTCGGCCGGATCGCCGCCTTGGTGGCGATGACGAAGGCGTCGCGGTCGACGACCTCGCGCAGCAGGGCCCCGAGGATCCGCTCGCTGTCGCCGTCGCTGTAGACGTCGGCGGTGTCCACCAGCGTGCCGCCGGCCTCCGCGAACGCCACGAGCTGCTCCGCGGCCTCGTCCGGCTCGGTGTCCTGGCCCCACGTCATGGTGCCCAGCCCCAGCCGGGACACCAGCAGCCCGCTCCGCCCGAGGTGACGCTCCTTCATAGGCGGTCAATCTAGCGGTCATCGCGGGCGCCCCACGGCGCCGTCACGATCCGCGTCCGCCCGGTGACGTGCGCGAAGGCAGGCGTACGGCAGGTGACGGGAACATGAGCATGATTCGTCCCGGCAGTGGCCGAAAAGGGTGTTCTCGCAGGTGGGACGGGCGCCGGGCCGGACGGCGGCGATGCGCGGGAACCGGGGCGCGGCGGGCGGCGGATACGCTTCACCGGGATCGGCGCCGTGGCCGATCTCGCATTCGGAGGGGACCCGCCGCTCGTGAACGTCGTGGAAGCGACCGTGCTCGGGATCGTCCAGGGACTCACCGAGTTCCTGCCGATCTCCAGCTCCGGTCACCTGCTCATCGTGCCGAAACTGCTCGGCTGGAAGGACCCGGGCGCGGCCTTCACCGCCGTCATCCAGCTCGGCACCATGGCCGCGGTCGTCATCTACTTCTGGCGCGACCTCGTCCGCATCCTGACGACGTGGACGAAGAGCCTGTGGACGCCGGAGCTGCGCCCCCAGCAGGACGCGCGGCTCGGCTGGTACATCGGCCTCGGCACCGTCCCGGTGGCGGTCATCGGCCTGGCCCTCAACGGCTTCATCGAGGGCGGCGCGCGGAACCTGTGGCTGAACGCGTCCTCGCTGATCGTCCTCGGCCTGCTGCTGATGGTCGCCGAGTGGGCCGGCATCGGCAAGCGCGAGGTCGCCGACCTGAACATGCGGGACGGCCTGATCATCGGCGGGTTCCAGGCGCTCGCGCTGATCCCCGGGTCGTCGCGGTCGGGCTCGACGATGACCGGGGCGCTGTTCCTCGGGTACACCCGCGAGGCCGCCGCCCGCTACTCCTTCCTGCTGTCGATCCCGGCGGTGGTGCTGTCGGGTCTGTTCGAGCTGCGCAAGGCGTTCGACGGGTCGCTGCAGGTCGTCCCGACCGCGATCGCGACCGCGGTGTCGTTCGTGGTCGGGTACGCGTGCATCGCCTGGCTGCTGAAGTTCCTCACCCGGCACTCCACGAACGTGTTCGTGTTCTACCGGGTGGCGCTCGGCGGCGTCCTGATGGGCCTGCTCGCGGCCGGCGCGATCTCCGCGACCTGACCCGCCCGCCCCCGGACCCGGCCGCGGCCGCACTCCGCGGGACGGACGCGC
The DNA here is from genome assembly GCF_040299565.1 of Spirillospora sp. NPDC000708. Lineage (NCBI taxonomy): Bacteria > Bacillati > Actinomycetota > Actinomycetes > Streptosporangiales > Thermomonosporaceae > Spirillospora > Spirillospora sp. NPDC000708. The sequence continues at coordinate 25,601 of NZ_JBEPCJ010000115.1, read as the reverse complement.
CGCCTGACCCGCGCGAAGATCCTCAGGGGATCTGTTCCGGCGGGTCACCGCCGGGCTAAAGTGCCGGGCCATGGCACCATCCCCGTACTCGATGCACTCGCCGGAGGGCGCGGGCGGGCCGTCCGCCGACCCGGTGTTCGGCGCCGGCCCCGGCGACGACCCGGGCTACCTCGCCTCGCTGCGGGGCACGACGGTGCTGGGACGGATGCGCCTGATGATGCTGGTGCTGGTCGGTGCGCCCGTGCTGATCCTCGCGCTGACCCCGCTGATCGTCGACAACCGCGGCGGCGCCGCCGGGGACGCCCCGCCGTGGATCTACGCGCCGCTGCTGCTGGCGGCGGCGGTCGCGGCCCTGGCCGGTCCGCGCGCCCCGCTGGCGATGGCGCCGGGCGCCGAGCCGCCGGCGGCGGCGCGGCTGGCGCTGACGCAGTTCCGGCAGGCGGTGCTGCTGCGGTTCGCGCTGGCCGAGGGCGTGATCCTGCTGGGCCTGCCGCTGGCGATGATCGGGCACGCCGTGGTGGTGTTCGTCGCCGGGTTCGTCGTCGGCTACCCGCTGCTGCTGTGGCTGGCGCTGCCGACCAGGGGAGGGGTGGAGCGGCTGCGCCGCCGGCTGGAGGCGCAGGGCGCCGAGTCGCACCTGTGGGCCGTGCTGCTGGCCGCGCCGCCCCCCGAACTGCTCTCCGGCCGGACGCCCGGCCGGGACGCCGCGTGATCCCCGCGCCTTGAGTCCGTCCGCGCGCCCTACAGCCAGCCGCTCTTGCGGAGCCTGAGGTAGAGCAGCACGCACACGACCGCCATCAGCACCAGGACGACCGGGTACCCCCACGTCCACTTCAGCTCGGGCATGTGCGTGAAGTTCATGCCGTAGATCCCGGCGATCGCGGTCGGCACCGCGATGATCGCCGCCCACGCGGAGATCTTGCGCATGTCCTCGTTCTGCCGCTTGCCGAGCAGCGCCAGATGCGCGTTCAGCACGCTGTTCAGCAGCTCGTTGTGCGCGTCGACCTGCGCGTCCACCCGCAGCAGGTGGTCGAGCACGTCGCGGAAGTACTCCCGGGTCCCGGCGCACTCGGAGACCCGGCCCTTGACGATCTCCTGCAGGACCGGCACCAGCGGGTCCTCGGCGGTGCGGAACTCCAGCACCTCCCGCTTGAGCGAGTAGATGTCGGCGGTCACGTCGCGGGCCCGCGGGTCGAACACCGCCCGCTCCAGCCCGATGATGTCCACCTCGACCTCGTGCGCGACCAGCCCGTACCGGTCCACCACCTCGTCGCACACCGCGTACAGCACGGCCGTCGCGCCGTGCTTGAGCAGGTCCTTGTCCTCCTCCAGCCGCTTACGGACCGGCCCGAGCGGGTTCCCGGCGCCGTGCCGGACGGTGACCGCGAAGTCCGCGCCGAGGAACACCATGATCTCGCCGACCTCGATGTCGGACGTCTCGTCGACGTAGGCGAGCGTCTTCAGCACCACGAACAGGGTGTCGTCGTAGCGCTCCATCTTCGGCCGCTGGTGCGCCGACACCGCGTCCTCCGCGGCGAGCGGATGCAGCCGCAGCTCGTCCTTGACGAGCTCGAACTCCTCCTCGTCCGGCTCGTACAGGCCGATCCACAGGAAGCAGTCGCCGTTCGCCCGCGCCAGGTCGAAGGCGTCGCTGATGTCGCCGTCGATGTCGCTGCGGACGCCGCCCGCGTAGATGGCCTTGTCCACGATCACGGCATGCATTGTCGCGCATCCGGCGCGCCGCGCGGAATCGCGCCGGTGATCACATCCGGTCCGTGCATCTCCTACAGTGGCCAGTTGTGACGACCCTTCTCCTGGTAAGGCACGGCCTGACCGCTATGACCGGGCCGGTGCTGGCCGGCTGGACCCCCGGCGTGCGGCTGGACGAGCGCGGCCGCGCGCAGGCCGCCGCGGTCGCCGGGCGCCTGGCGGCGCTGCCGCTCGCCGCGGTCGTCTCCAGCCCCCTCGACCGGTGCGTCGAGACCGCCGAGTCGGTCGCCGCCCCGCACTCCCGCGACGAAGGCGGCGCCGTCGACAAGGTCGAGATCGACGAGCGGTTCGGCGAGGTCCGCTACGGCGACTGGACGGGCCGCCCGCTCAAGGAACTGGCCGAGGAGCCCCTGTGGCGGGTCGTGCAGGCCCACCCGAGCGCCGCCCGGTTCCCCGGCGAGGACGGCGAGGCGATGGCCGACGCCCAGCACCGCGCCGTCGCCGCCGTCCGCGACTGGAACGAGCGCATCACCGCCGCGCACGGCCCGGACGCCGTCTACGCGGTGTGCAGCCACGGCGACATCATCAAGGCCGTCGTCGCCGACGCGCTCGGCCTCCACCTGGACCAGTTCCAGCGCATCCAGGCCGACCCCGCGTCGGTCACCGCGATCCGCTACACCGAGCTGCGCCCGTTCGTGCTCCGCCTCAACGACACCGGCGGCGACGTCGCCGGTCTCCTGCCCAAGCCGGACGAGGGCGATGACCGGAAAACCGGATCCGGGGCGAGTGACGCGGTCGTCGGCGGCGGCGCGTAGGGTCGATGTCATGCCCGTCATCTCCTACGACCTGCCGGAGCGGTTCGTCGCCGGCGCCGTCGGGCGCCCCGGCGACCGCGCCTTCTACCTGCAGGCCCGCGCGGGCCGCCGCGTCACCAGCGTCGGCCTGGAGAAGTTCCAGGTGACGCTGCTGGCGGAGCGGCTCGAGGAGCTGCTCGACGAGGTGCTGCGGCGCAGCGGCGGCGAGGCCCACGTCCCCGCGGTCACCCCGTCCGAACTGCGCGACGACGGCCCGCTGGAGCAGCCGGTGGAGGAGGAGTTCAAGGTCGGCACGATGGCGCTGGCCTGGGACCCCGACGACGAGCGCGTCGTCATCGAGGCGCAGGAGGTCACCGAGGCCGAGGAGGACGCCGAGGTCGGCGAGGACGATCCCGCCATCGCGGTGCTGCGGGTGCGGATCAGCGCCGCGCAGGCCCGCGCGTTCGCCGAACGGGCCCTGCAGGTGGTCGCCGCCGGACGGCCGCCGTGCCCGCTGTGCGGGCTGCCGCTGGACACCGAGGGCCACGTGTGCCCCCGCCAGAACGGATACCTGGGCTGAGATGCGCGCGGTCGGCACGCCGGGCCGGGTCGCGGCCGCCCCGGACCGGGACCCGCGCTGGATCACGGGCGGAGCGGCCGGGAGAATGAGCGCATGACGCAGTCCTCCCGGGACCGGGCCCCCGCCGGCGACCCCTCCGGCGACCGGGTCTCCCCCCGCGACGTCCCCGCCGCCGAGCGGCTGCTGCTGGCCGGCCGGCTGTCGATCGAGGGCCGCCTCGTCCAGGCCTCCAACGCCACCCTGTACTGCACGGTCGAGCACGACGGCGTCAGCGCCGCCTGCGTCTACAAGCCCGTCGCGGGCGAGCGGCCGCTGTGGGACTTCCCCGACGGCACCCTCGCCGAGCGGGAGGTCGCCGCCTACGAGGTGTCCAAGGTCATGGGCTGGGGCACCGTCCCCCCGACCGTCCACCGCGACGGCCCGTACGGGCCCGGCATGGTGCAGCTGTGGGTCGAGCCCGACCCCGACACCGACCTGGTCGCGCTGTCGCGCTCCGACGACGACGCCATCCGCCGCATGTCGGTGTTCGACGCCGTCGTCAACAACGCCGACCGCAAGATCGGGCACCTGCTGCCGCCCGGCGACGGCCACGTGTACGGCTGCGACCACGGCGTCTGCTTCTCCGTGGAGTACAAGCTGCGGACGGTGCTCTGGCAGTGGCGCGGCAAGCCCCTCACCCCCGAGGCGGTCGAGGCCCTCGGCCGCGTCGACCGCGCCCTGCGCGGCGGCCCCCTCGCCGCCCGCCTCTCCGAGCTGCTCACCGAGGAGGAGGTCGACGCGACCCGCCGCCGCGTCGAACTCATGCTCAAGCACCGCATCCACCCCTACCCCCCCGAAGACTGGCCGGCGATCCCCTGGCCGCCGCTTTAGCCCAGGGGGGCGACCCCCTGGAACCCCCGTCACGACGGACAGGCCCGCTGCGCTCGCTGGCGCTCGCTCCGCGTGCCTGCCCGTGGCGGTGGCCTGGCTTCGATCTCCCGTTGGGGGCAGCGCCTGACGCCTCCGTGAGGGGTGGCGGGGCTTCGATCGGTGGCGGTGGGGGTCGGCGGGGACCCCGGGGGTCGGGTGGGTTGGGGGGAAGTGCTCCAATTGGGGCATGTGTACGGCGATCATCAGTGTCGACCCCTCCGCCGCCGTCCCCGTGCTCGTCGCGGGCGTGCGGGACGAGTTCGTCGCCCGGGAGTGGGAGCCGCCGGGACGGCACTGGCCCGACCGGCCCGGCCTCATCGGCGGCCGCGACCTGCGGGCCGGCGGCACCTGGTTCGCCGTGGACCCGGCCGCCCCGCGCGTCGCGCTGGTGCTGAACGGCCGCGGCAGGATGGCGCCCGAGGACGGCCGCGCCACGCGCGGCGAGCTGCCGCTGCGGACGGCCGCCGACGGCAAGCTCGGCGAGCCGGACCTCGCCGCCTTCGACCCGTTCCACCTCGTCGGCGCCGAACCGGACCGGGTGCGGCTGTGGAGCTGGGACGGCCGGGAGCTCACCGAGCGCGACCTCGGCCCCGGCCTCCACATGATCGTCAACAGCGGGCTCGAGGGCGAGGGCCAGCAGGAGGGCGCGACCGAGGACGCCTACATGGCGGCCCGCCTCGCCCATTTCCGCCCGCGCCTGGCCGCCGCCGCGCGGCCCGAGCCCGGGCCGCGCGAGGACGTGCGGACGGCGTGGGGGGCGTGGCTGCCGCTGCTGGAGGGGGACGGCCTGCCGCGCGCCGACCACCGCGCCCTGCTGCCGCTGCTGGACATGGGCGAGGGCCGCGTCTGGGGCACCACGTCCGTCAGCCTCGCGGCGCTCGCCCCCGGCACCGTCCGCTACGACTTCTCCGCCGCCCCCGGCGACGGCGCGGGCTGGTCGCGGGTGCTCTGACCCGCGCCCCGGCGCACGGCGTTTTCCTCCCCGCATCCGCGCGATCATGACGCTGGGTGCTAATTTGACTACCTAATGCGATCTTCGTGGCCGCCGCGTGCGGGCCCGGTCCGCGGATCGCTCCGGGGCAGTCGGTCATCAGCAGACGGGGGAGTGCGCAGATGACAGCAGTGAGACGGGGGGCGGTGGTCACCGCCGGGCTCGGCGCGGCGGTGCTCGCGCTGGCGTCCTGCGGGGGCGGCGGTGGCGGCGGCGGGGGGAGCGCCGGCGGCACGCTGAAGGTCGTCGGGTCCTCCGACGTGGACCACCTCGACACCTCCAGCGTCTACACGACCTGGGGCAACATGCTGGCCCGCCAGTTCGCCCGGACGCTGTTCGGGTTCAAGGCCGCCGACAACTTCGACGACGCGATCAAGGTGCAGCCCGACGTCGCGCAGGAGATCCCCAGCACGCAGAACGGGGGCGTCAGCCAGGACGGCCGGACCTACACCATCAAGCTGCGCACCGGCGTGCTCTGGAACACCACCCCGCCCCGCGAGGTGACCGCGCAGGACTTCATCCGCGGCATCAAGCGGGTCTGCAACCCGGCCAAGCCGTCCGGCGGCAAGGCGTACTACACCGAGACCATCGTCGGGATGAGCGCCTTCTGCAAGGGCTACGGCGGCGTCGACCCGAAGAGCGCGTCCGCCATGGCCGCCTACCAGAACGGCCACGACGTGGCCGGGCTGACGGCCAAGGACGACAAGACCCTCGTCATCAGGCTGACCCAGCCCGCGAGCGACTTCACGAACATCCTCGCGCTGCAGTTCGCGTCGGCCGCGCCCGCCGAGTACGACGGGTACATCCCCGACAGCCCGCAGTTCCGCCAGCACACGGTCTCCGACGGGCCGTACCAGATCGTCTCGTACACGCCGAACAAGCAGTACGTCCTCGACCGCAACAAGAACTGGAACGCCGCCTCCGACCCGACGCGGGCGCAGAACCCCCAGCGGATCCAGATCACCATGGGGCAGGACTCGCCCGACGTCGTCCAGCAGCAGATGGAGCAGGGCTCCGCCGACCTCGCCTGGGACCAGCCGGTGCCCACGTCGCGGATCCCGGGCCTGAAGTCCAACCCGAACTTCAAGATCATGGACGGGTCGTCCAGCAACCCCTACATCGTCTTCAACACGCTCAGCCCGAACAACAACGGCGCGCTCGGCAAGGCGCAGGTGCGGCAGGCGATCAACTACGCGGTCGACAAGACCGCGCTGATCCAGATCTACGGCGGCCCGGACGTCAGCGAGGTGCTGAACCAGGTCATCCCGCCGCGCAGCGTCGGCTACCAGCCGTTCAACCTGTACCCGACGCCCGGCAACGCCGGCGACCCGAACAGGTGCAAGCAGCTGCTCGCGCAGGCCGGGTACCCCAACGGGCTGACGCTGAAGTTCCCCTACCGGGTCTCCAGCAACCACCCGAAGGTCGCGCAGTCGGTGCAGGCGAACCTGAAGGCGTGCGGGATCACCGCGAACCTCACGCCCGACACCAACGGCACCTTCTACAACACCACGCTGGTGACCCCCGCCGACGCCAAGGCCGGCAAGTGGGACATCGCCGGCCCCGGCTGGGTGCCGGACTGGTACGGCAACAACGGCCGCACCAACATCGTGCCGCTGTTCGACGGCCGCCAGTACGGCCCGAACTCCACCAACTACGGCGACTACAACAACCCGAAGGTCAACGCGCTCATCGACCAGGCGCTGAAGGCCAAGGACGCCAACACGGCGGCCGGGTTCTGGGCGCAGGCCGACAAGCAGATCATGCAGGACGCCGCGGTCGTGCCGCTGATGAACCAGAAGTACCCGATCTTCCACTCGTCGCGGGTGAAGAACGCGCAGTACCTGCCGCAGTACCAGGCGTACGACCTCAACCAGGTCAAGCTCTCGTAGCCGGCGGTGCCCGGGCGCCCGCCGGCGGCGCCGCGCCCGGGCACCGGCCCGTCCCCGCCCGCGCGGGCGCGGGCCGTCCGCCGGCCGGATGCAGGACGTGAAAGGGCGTCGATGAGTCTTCTCGAGGTGACCGACCTGGAGGTCTCCTTCAGCACGCCGGACGGGTTGGTGCGCGCCGTGCGGGGCGTGTCGTTCGAGGTGGACCGGGGCCGCACGCTCGGCATCGTCGGGGAGTCGGGTTCGGGGAAGAGCGTCAGCACCCAGACGCTGATGGGCCTCACGCCGGGCGCCCGGGTGAGCGGGCGCGCCCTGTTCGAGGGCGCCGACCTGCTCACCGCGGGGGAGCGGCGGATGCGCCAGATCCGCGGCGCCGAGATCGCGATGATCTTCCAGGATCCGCTGTCGAGCCTGCACCCGTTGTACAGGGTGGGCCGGCAGATCGAGGAGATGATCCGCGCGCACGAGCCGGGCACCGGCCGGGACGCGGCCCGCAAGCGCGCGGTCGAGATGCTCGGCACGGTCGGCATCCCGCAGCCGGCGCGGCGCGCCGAGGAGTACCCGCACGAGTTCTCCGGCGGCATGCGGCAGCGCGCCATGATCGCGATGGCGCTCGCACTGAACCCGAAACTGATCATCGCGGACGAGCCGACGACCGCGCTGGACGCGACCGTCCAGGCGCAGATCCTGGACCTGATGCGGCGGCTGCAGCGCGAGTACGACACCGCCCTCATCATGATCACCCACGATCTCGGGGTGATCGCCGACATGGCCGACGACGTGCTGGTGATGTACGGCGGGAAGGCCGCGGAGAAGGCGCGGCGGCGGCCCCTGTACTACCGGCCGCACCACCCGTACACCAAGGGGCTGCTGCAGTCGACGCCGTCGGCGGCGGCCGGCGCGGACCGGCTGCGGCCGATCCCCGGGCAGCCGCCGAGCCTGATCAACATCCCGTCGGGGTGCGTGTTCCATCCGCGCTGCGAGTACGTGATGGACCGGTGCGTCACCGACGAGCCGGTCCTGGACCCGGTCACGGGCGGCGACGACCCGACGCACGTGTCGGCGTGCTGGCTGCCGCTGGAGGCGCTGGGGCTCGGCGAGGACGCCGAGCGGCTGCGGCGCCGGGCGGTCGAGGAGGGGCGGGTACGGGTGCGGCCCGCGGCCGCGGCGCTGGACGGCGCCCCGGAGTCCTCCGGCGCGGTCGACGCCCTCGCCCACGACCAGGACGTGGACATGGAGGCGGGCATGGACGCGGGCACGGACGCCGGCAGCGGCGCGGACGGCGGCGCGAGCGCGCACCGCAGGGACGGCCGGCCGGAGGGCGAGGGCGAGGGCGACGGTGGCGGAGCGCGCGGGGACGGAGGCGCCGCATGAACGGCGAGGCGAGCGGGCAGGGCGAGGTCCTGGTCTCGGTCGAGGACGTCTACAAGCACTTCCCCATCAAGCAGGGGATCGTCTTCAAGAAGGAGATCGGCCGCGTGCCCGCGGTCGACGGCGTGGACCTGCAGGTCCGGCGCGGCGAGACCCTCGGGATCGTCGGGGAGTCCGGCTGCGGGAAGTCGACGCTGGCGCGCTGCGTCACCGGGCTGCACCAGGTGACGGCGGGACGGATCCTGTTCGAGGGCGACGACATCACCCGGCTCGGCAAGGCCGGCCTGAAGGCGTTCCGCCGCGACGTCCAGATGATCTTCCAGGACCCGTACGGGTCGCTGAACCCGCGGCGCCGCGTCGGCTCCATCATCGGCGACCCGTTCGCGGTGCACTCGATCGCGGGAGGCGCCGAGCGCAAGCGCCGGGTGCAGGAGCTGATGGAGCTCGTCGGGCTGAACCCCGAGCACTACAACCGGTTCCCCGCCGAGTTCTCCGGCGGGCAGCGGCAGCGGATCGGGGTCGCGCGGGCGCTGGCGCTCAAGCCGAAGCTGATCGTGTGCGACGAGCCGGTGTCGGCGCTGGACGTGTCCATCCAGGCGCAGGTCATCAACCTGCTCAAGGACCTGCAGGACGAGCTGGGCCTGACCTACGTGTTCATCGCGCACGACCTGTCGGTCGTCCGGTACGTCAGCGACCGGGTCGCGGTGATGTACCTCGGCAAGATCGGCGAGGCCGCCGAGGCGGAGACGCTGTACGCGCGGCCCCGGCACCCCTACACGGCGGCGCTGCTGTCGGCGGCGTCGATCGCCGACCCGGACGAGGCGGAGCGCGCCGAGCGGATCGTGCTGACCGGGGACGTGCCGTCGCCGATCGAGCCGCCGTCGGGCTGCCGGTTCCATCCGCGCTGCCCGAAGGCCGCGGACCGCTGCATCCGGGAGGACCCGCCGCTCGTGCCGCGCGAGGGCGACCCGCTCGACCACGTGACCGCCTGCCACTTCCCGGTGGAGCCGGGCGAGCGCCTCGCGCACAAGCACGCGGCGATCGCGCAGGTCTCCACCCAGCCGGAGCTCCCGGAGGCCGAGGAATGAGCAGCTACACCGATCTCGAGGCGCAGGAGGTCGACCCGACCGCGGGCACCGGGCCGGCCCGAGTGCAGGGCCGCACCCCGTTCCAGCTGGCGTGGGCGCGGTTCCGGCGCGACAAGCTCGCGGTCGTGTCCATCGTCGTGCTGGCGCTGATCGCGATTTACGCGATCCTCGCGCCGGTGTGGGCGCACCTGACCGGCCACCCCTACGACGCGACGTTCCCGAAGACGGGCCTGGACGTGAACGGGCAGCCGCGCGGCCCGTCCGGCACGTTCTGGCTCGGCGCCGACCAGCTCGGCCGGGACGTGCTGGTCCGCGCCGCCTACGGGGCGCGGATCTCGCTGGTGGTGGGGATCCTGTCCGCGGTGCTCGCGTCGATCGTCGGGACGCTGGTCGGGGTCCTCGCCGGGTTCGCCGGCGGCGCGATGGACACGCTGCTGGCCCGGCTGATGGACATGACCCTCGCGCTGCCGTACCTGCTGGTGGCGATCATGCTGGCGACCACGTTCCAGATCTCCTCGGTCGGCGCCAGCCTGACCCTGACGATCCTGGTGATCGCGTTCTTCTCGTTCGCCGCGTTCGGCCGGATCATCCGCGGCCAGGTGCTGTCGCTGAAGCAGAAGGAGTTCGTGGAGGCGGCCCGCTCGCTCGGCTCCTCCAACGCGCGGATCATGTTCGTGGACATCCTGCCGAACCTGGTCGCGCAGATCACCGTGCTGACCTCGCTGCTGATCCCGACGTCGATCGTGTTCGAGGCGACGCTGTCGTTCCTCGGCGTCGGGGTGCGGCTGCCGATGCCGTCGTGGGGGTCGATGCTGGGCGAGGGCAGCGACGTGTTCCAGACCGCGTGGTGGCTGCTGGCGGTGCCCGGCGTCCTGCTGCTGCTGACCACCCTGTCGTTCAACCTGCTCGGCGACGGGATCCGGGACGCCCTGGACCCGCGCGGCGACCGGGCCACCGGGGGGAAGTGAGCGCCGTGATCCGCTTCGTCATCCGCCGCCTGCTGTACGCGATCATCGTGCTGTGGCTGGTGTCCACGCTGGTGTTCGTGTTCCTGCACGTCTCGCCCGTTCCGGTGGAGCGGGTCATCGGCGGGCCGCGCGCCACCACCGACACCCTCAACCAGATCCGCCGCAACCTGGGCCTGGACCAGCCGGTCATCGTGCAGTACGGGCAGTTCCTCGGCCGGCTGCTGCACGCGAACCTCGGCGACTCCTACATCAACGGGGAGCCGGTGACGACGCTGATCGGGGACCGGCTGCCGACGACGCTGTGGCTGGTGCTCGGCGCCGGCGTCATCTGGTTCGTCGGCGGCGTCGTGACCGGGGTGCTGTCGGCGACGCGGGCGCGCAGCCTGCCCGACCGGGTCGTCACGGTGTTCGTCCTGATCGGGCTGTCGACGCCGCCGTTCGTGATGGCGCTGGTGCTGCTGTACCTGTTCTCCACCAAGCTCAGCGAGGCCGGCATCTACTTCTTCGAGGCGGGCCCGCCGCTGCAGATGCACTTCTTCCGCCGGATGATCCTGCCGTGGATCGCGCTGGCGTTCCTCATGGTCGCGGCGTACACGCGGCTGACGCGCGGCGCGATGCTGGACGTGCTGGGGGAGGACTACGTCCGGACGGCCCGCGCGAAGGGCTTGTCGCGGCGCCGCGTCGTCTACCGGCACGGGCTGCGGGCGGCGCTGACGCCGGTGGTCACGCAGTTCGGCATCGACCTCGGCGCGCTGATCGGCTCGACGATCGTCACCGAGAAGGTGTTCGGGCTGCAGGGGGTGGGGCAGCTGGTGTACCAGTCGATCGCGCTCGGCGACACACCGGTGATCATCGGGGTGACGCTGATGGTGACGTTCTTCGTGATCGTGGCGAACCTGCTGGTGGACATCGGCTACTCGTTCCTGGATCCGCGGGTCCGGCTGTCCTGACGGCGGCCCGGCGGTCCTGCGCGCACCGTCCCGGCCAGGTCACGATGCGGACACTCGGGACGGTCAACGCGATCTCGGAGTAATACGGCGAGGTGCGCATGGATAAGCTTTCCGTATGCGATCGTGGCCCGCTTCCGACGTCCCCAGCCTCAGCGACGCGGGACTCCCCGCCGCGGCGCGGCGGCTCAGCCTGTACGACACCGGGACGGGCGCGGTGCGGCCCACGGAGCCCGGCGAGACCGCGCGGATGTACGTCTGCGGGATCACCCCCTACGACGCGACGCACCTCGGGCACGCCAACACCTACCTGACCTTCGACCTCGTCAACCGGGTGTGGCGCGACCTCGGCCACACGGTCCACTACGTGCAGAACGTCACCGACGTCGACGATCCCCTTCTGGAACGTGCCCAGCAGACGGGGGAGGACTGGCGGGAGCTCGCCGAACGGGAGATCCAGCTGTTCCGCGACGACATGACGGCGCTGCGGATCCTGCCGCCGGAGCGCTACGTCGGCGCGGTCGAGGCGATCCCGCTGATCGTCGAGATGATCGAGAAGCTGCGCGGCCGGGACGCCACCTACGAGGTCGACGGCGACGTCTACTTCCCGATCACCGCGGACCCCGCGTTCGGGCAGGTCAGCGGGATGACGCGGGCGCAGATGGCGCCGCTGTTCGCCGAGCGCGGCGGCGACCCGGACCGGCCCGGCAAGCGCGACCCGCTGGACGCGCTGGTGTGGATGGCGAAGCGGCCCGGGGAGCCCGGCTGGGACTCCCCGTTCGGGGAGGGCCGCCCCGGCTGGCACGTGGAGTGCTCGGCGATCTCCGTCGAGTACCTCGGCATGGGCTTCGACGTGGAGGGCGGCGGGTCGGACCTGGCGTTCCCGCACCACGAGATGGGCGCCTCGCACGCGCAGGTCGCGACGGGGGAGGCCCCGCACGCCCGCGCCTACGTGCACGCCGGCATGGTCGGCCTGCACGGCGAGAAGATGTCGAAGTCGCGCGGGAACCTGGTGTTCGTGTCGAAGCTCCGCGAGGCGGGCGTCGACCCGATGGCGGTGCGGCTGGCGCTGATGGCCCACCACTACCGGTCCGACTGGGAGTGGACGGACGCGGAGCTGCGCGCCGCGCAGGCCCGCGTGGACCGGTGGCGCGCCGCCGTCGCGCGCCCGTCCGGGCCGCCCGCGGGGCCGGTCGCCGACACGGTCCGCGCGCGCCTCGCCGACGACCTGGACGCCCCCGCGGCGCTCGCGGCGATCGACGCGTGGGCCGCCGCCGACGGCGCCGACGCGTCCTCGCCCGCGCAGGTGCGGGCGCTCGCCGACGCCCTGCTCGGCGTCGCCCTCTGACCGTCCCGGGCGCCGATCGTCCCGGGCGCTGACCGTTCCAGGTGCCGACCGTCCCCGGCGTTGCCCCGGGGGCGTCACAGCAGGCCGGCGAGCTTGTAGAGGACGAGGGATCCGGCGACGGCGACGTTGAGGCTGCTGCCGTCGCCGACCATCGGGATCTCGACGGCCTCGTCCAGCAGGTCGACGGCCTCGGCGGGGATGCCGTGCTGCTCGTGGCCGAGGACGGCCACGGTCCGGGTCCGCGCGGCGGGCAGGTCGGCGAGCCGGACCGCCTCGTCGGCGAGCTCGACGCCGACCACCCGGGTGCCGGCGTCGCGGGCGCGCTCCAGCCAGCCGAGCGGGTCGTTCACCCAGTGCACGCACGCGGGGCGGCGCAGCGTGTTGCCGCGCTCCAGCGCGCCCGGCACCCACGGGAACCGCGGCACGGCCAGGCAGGCGCCGACGGCGTCGCAGGTCCGCAGCAGGGTTCCGAGGTTCGCACCGTGCAGCGGCCACAGCGGCGCGGCGATCAGGTGGTCCCAGCAGGAATGGCGGCGGCCGCGGCGCTGCCGCCGCAGCTCGCGGGGGGTCCGCACGCGGATCGCGGGCGGCCGGGCGGGGCGGGTCACCGCCTCCGGGGGGCGCCGCCCCTCACATCGCTGACGCTCATGGTGGGCGCACTTGTCGGCGTGCGCGGGCCATCACCGGCGGGTCGCTGAACACCACGAGTGTAGCCGGGTAGAGTCCGCCGCATGCGCATGGAACTGGTCATGCTGATGCTGCCCGGCGTCCTCGTCGCACTGATCGTGTTCGCGTCGGTCAAGCGCCCGGACGAGCCGGAGGACTGACCGGCCCCCGGTCAGCCGGGGTCGCGGCGCCGCAGGTACCGCTCGAACTCGCGGGCGATCGCGTCGCCGCTCGCCTCGGGCAGCTCGGTGGCGTCCTTCTGCTCCTCCAGCGTGCGCACGTACTCGGCGACCTCGGAGTCCTCCTCGGCGAGCTCGTTGACGCCGTTCTCCCAGGCCCGCGCCTCCTCGGGCAACTCGCCCAACGGGACGGTGACGTCCAGCAGGTCCTCGACGCGGCGCAGCAGCGCCAGCGTCGCCTTCGGCGACGGCGGCTGCGCGACGTAGTGCGGGACGGCCGCCCACAGCGACACGGTGTCCAGGTCGGCCTTGGCGCAGGCGTCCTGCAGCACCCCGAGGATCCCGGTGGGGCCCTGGTAGCGGGCGGGCTCGAGGTGCAGGGTGCTGACCAGTCCGGCCTCGGACGCGGCGCCGGTGACGGGCACGGGGCGGGTGTGCGGCGCGTCGGCGAGCAGCGCGCCGAGCAGCACCACGTTGCGCACGTCCAGCTCCAGCATGAGCCCGACCAGCTCGCGGCAGAACGACCGCCACCGCATGTTCGGCTCGATGCCGTGGATCAGCACGACGTCCTTGCCGTTGGGGAGCCGCGCCCACGACACGCGGGTGGTGGGCCAGGTGATGTCGCGGGTCTCCCCGTCGACCATCTCCACGATCGGGCGGGTGACCTGGAAGTCGTAGTAGTCGTCGGGGTCGAGCTCGGCGACCGGTACCGCGTCCCAGCTGGACTCCAGGTGCTGGATGACCCCGCTCGCGGCCTCCCCGGCGTCGTTCCATCCCTCAAAGGCGGCCACGAGCACCGGTTCGACGAGCTCCGGCACGCTCTCCAGCTCGATCACGCGCTGCCTCCTTCCGACGCCTGGGTACAGCGTCACCGGCGGGGGTCTCATTCCCGGGGTCGGGGGCCCCGCTCATGATCGGTGGCTGTCAGCCTACGTCCTGACAGTGACCTACCCCACCGTTCCGCCGCCAGACCCCCGCGCTGTACGCCCGCGGCGGAACGGAGGTCACGATCGGATCACTTGCCGTCGGTCGTGTGCACGATCAGCACGTCGCAGGGGGAGCGGTGCGACAGGTTCGCCGGGACGGAGCCGAGGATGCGGCCGGCGAGGCTGTTGAGGCCCCGGTTCCCGATCACGACCAGCTCGGCGCCGCGCTCCTTGGCGAGGCGGCTGATGACGTCGACGGCGTCGCCCTCGACGGACTCCTGCTGGATGTCCCGGGCGCCCGCCGCCACGGCCCGCTCGCGCGCCGCGCGCAGCGCGTCGTCGGCGGGGGTGGAGCCCTGCACCTTGTAGGCCAGGTCGCCGAGCCGGTCGGCGGCGCTGGCGCGCTCGCGCTCGGGCATCGGGCTGTAGGCGGAGGCGAGCAGCAGGGTGGCGCCGGTCGCGGCGGCCAACTGCGCGGCCCGGTCGACCGCGCGGAACGAGGAGTCCGAGCCGTCGGTGCCGACGAGGATGATGCGGTACGCGCTCATGCCGTTCCTTACCCGTTGGTAGTAACTGGGGGCACGTTATCGGTCGGGTGACCCATCCGTCACCGTCTTCTTGCACGGCCCGTCCAGTTCCGCGGGGCACCGCGTCCCGCGCGCCCCCGGCGCCTTGGAGGGCCGTTCCGCCATGTGGACGGATCGGAGGGCGTCGGAGACCCGCGGATAGTCTGGGACCCCATGAGCACTCCCGTTCCGCATTCCCTGCGTCAGGCCCTGAAGGAGCGCGTCGTCGTGGCCGACGGGGGCATGGGGACGATGCTCCAGGACGCCGGACCCACCCTGGAGGACTTCCAGGGCCACGAGGGCTGCAACGAGATCCTCAACGTCACCCGGCCCGACATCGTCCGCTCGGTGCACGAGGCGTACCTCGCGGCGGGCGTCGACTGCGTCGAGACCAACACCTTCGGCGCCAACCTCGGCAACCTCGGCGAGTACGGCATCACCGACCGGATCTTCGAGCTGGCGGAGGCGGGCGCCCGGATCGCCCGCGAGGCCGCCGACTCGTTCGCCGCACCGGACCGGCCCCGCTGGGTGATCGGGTCGGTCGGCCCCGGCACCAAGCTGCCCACCCTCGGGCACGTCCCGTTCGCCGAGCTCCGCGACGCCTACCGGCGCAACGTCGAGGGACTGCTCGCGGGCGGCGTCGACGCGGTGCTGGTGGAGACCTGCCAGGACCTCCTGCAGGCCAAGGCCGCGCTGATCGGCGCCCGACGCGCCATCGCCGCCGCCGGCACCGACACGGTCCTGATGGGGCAGGTGACGATCGAGCAGAACGGCGCCATGCTGATGGGCTCGGAGATCGGCGCCGCGCTGACCGCCCTGGAGCCGCTCGGCCTCGACCTCATCGGCCTGAACTGCGCCACCGGCCCCGCCGAGATGAGCGAGCACCTGCGCTACCTCGCCCGGCACGCCCGCATCGGGCTGTCGTGCATGCCGAACGCCGGGCTGCCGGAGCTGACCGCCGACGGCGCCCGCTACCCGCTCACGCCCGAGCAGCTGGCCGCCGCGCACGACGCCTTCACCAGCGACTACGGGCTGTCGCTGGTCGGCGGCTGCTGCGGGACCACCCCCGAGCACCTGTGGCTGGTCGTCGAGCGGGTCCGCGGGCGGGAGGTCGCCGAGCGGCGCCCCCGTCCCGAGCCGGGCGCCTCGTCGCTCTACCAGCACGTCCCGTTCCGGCAGGACACCTCCTACCTGGCGATCGGGGAGCGGACCAACGCCAACGGGTCCCGGGCGTTCCGGGAGGCGATGCTGGAGCGCCGCTGGGACGACTGCGTGAAGATCGCCCGCGACCAGGCCCGCGACGGCGCCCACCTGCTGGACCTGTGCGTCGACTACGTCGGCCGCGACGGCGTCGCCGACATGAAGGAGCTGGCGTTCCGGCTCGCGACCGCCGCGACGCCGCCGATCGTGCTGGACTCCACCGAGGTCCCGGTGATCGAGGCGGGGCTGGAGATGCTCGGCGGCCGCGCCGTCGTCAACTCCGTCAGCTTCGAGGACGGCGACGGTGAGGGCTCCAAGCTGCGCCGGCTGATGCCGGTCGTCCGCGAGCACGGCGCCGCCGTCGTCGTGATGTGCATCGACGAGGAGGGCCAGGCCCGCACCGCCGCCCGCAAGGTCGCGATCGCCTCCCGGATGATCGCCGAGCTGACCGGCCGCTGGGGGATGCGCGTCCAGGACGTCGTCGTCGACTGCCTCACCTTCACCATCGGCACCGGTCAGGAGGAGTCGCGCCGCGACGCGCTGGAGACGATCGAGGCGATCCGCGAGCTGAAGCGCCGCCATCCGGACGTGCAGACCACCCTCGGGCTGTCGAACGTGTCGTTCGGCCTGAACCCGGCGGCGCGGGCCGTGCTGAACTCGGTCTTCATGCACGAGTGCGTGGACGCCGGCCTCGACTCGGCGATCGTGCACGCGTCGAAGATCCTGCCGATGGCGCGCATCCCCGAGGAGCAGCGCAAGGTCGCCCTCGACCTGATCTACGACCGCCGGTCCGGCGGCCACGACCCGCTGCACGCGTTCATGCAGCTGTTCGAGGGCGTCGACACCGCCGCGCTGAAGGCCGACCGGGCCGCGGAGCTGCTGGCGCTGCCGCTGTGGGAGCGGCTGAAGCGCCGCATCGTCGACGGCGAGCTCGACGGCCTGGACGCCGACCTGGCCGAGGCGCTGGCGCAGCGCCCCGCCCTGGAGATCGTCAACGACGTGCTGCTGGACGGCATGAAGACCGTCGGCGAGCTGTTCGGGTCCGGGCAGATGCAGCTGCCGTTCGTGCT
Source organism: Spirillospora sp. NPDC000708 (assembly GCF_040299565.1). Lineage (NCBI taxonomy): Bacteria > Bacillati > Actinomycetota > Actinomycetes > Streptosporangiales > Thermomonosporaceae > Spirillospora > Spirillospora sp. NPDC000708. The sequence continues at coordinate 8,402 of NZ_JBEPCJ010000115.1, read as the reverse complement.
GCAGTCCGCCGAGGTGATGAAGACCGCCGTCGCGCGCCTCGAACCGCACATGGAGAGGTCCGAGGACGGCGGCAAGGGCCGGATCGTGCTCGCCACCGTCAAGGGCGACGTCCACGACATCGGCAAGAACCTCGTCGACATCATCCTGTCCAACAACGGCTACGACGTCGTCAACATCGGCATCAAGCAGCCGGTGTCGGCGATCCTGGAGGCCGCCCGCGAGCACCGCGCCGACGTGATCGGCATGTCCGGGCTGCTGGTGAAGTCCACCGTGGTCATGAAGGAGAACCTCGAGGAGCTGAACGCCCGCGGCCTGGCGGGGGAGTGGCCGGTGCTGCTGGGCGGTGCCGCCCTCACCCGCGCCTACGTCGAGCAGGATCTCGCCGCGCTGTACGACGGCGAGGTCCGCTACGCCCGCGACGCGTTCGAGGGGCTGCGGCTGATGGACGCGTTCATGGCGGTCAAGCGCGGCGAGGAGGGCGCGAGCCTGCCGCCGCTGCGCGAGCGCCGGGTGCGGCGCGGCGCGACGCTCGACGTCACCGAGCCGCAGGACATGCCCGCCCGCTCCGACGTCGCCACCGACAACCGGGTCCCCGAGCCGCCGTTCTGGGGCACCCGGGTCGTCAAGGGCCTCGCCCTCGCCGACTACGCCGCCTGCCTCGACGAGCGCGCTACCTTCATGGGCCAGTGGGGCCTCAAGCCGTCGCGCGGCGGGGACGGCCCCACCTACGAGGAGCTGGTGGAGAGCGAGGGGCGGCCCCGGCTGCGGATGTGGCTGGACCGTGTCCAGACCGAGGGCCTGATCGAGGCCGGAGTCGTGTACGGCTACTTTCCGGCCGTGTCGGAGGGTGATGACCTGGTCGTCCTCAACGAGGACGGGTCGGAGCGGGAGCGGTTCGCGTTCCCGCGCCAGCGCCGCGACCGGCACCTGTGCCTGGCCGACTTCTTCCGGCCCCGCGAGTCGGGCGAGACCGACGTGGTCGCGCTGCAGCTCGTCACGATGGGCCCGCGGATCGCCGAGGCGACCGCGGAGCTGTTCGCCAAGAACGCCTACCGCGACTACCTCGAGCTGCACGGGCTGTCGGTGCAGCTCACCGAGGCGCTGATGGAGTACTGGCACGCCCGGATCCGCGCCGAGCTCGGCTTCGGCGGCGAGGACTCCGCCGACATCGAGGACTTCTTCAAGCTCGGCTACCGGGGCGCCCGGTTCTCCTTCGGCTACGCGGCCTGCCCCGACCTGGAGGACCGTACCAAGCTCGTCGGGCTGCTGGACCCGGGCCGGATCGGGGTGACGCTGTCGGAGGAGCTGCAGCTGGCGCCCGAGCAGTCGGCGGACGCGCTGGTCGTCCACCACCCGGAGGCCAAGTACTTCAACACGTGACGGCGCACGCCGCACGGCCGGACACGGCACACGGCGCGCGGGGACGCGCGCCGTCGGCGACGAGGAAGGGAAGGACGATTTGGGGGACGGTCACGGGGGCCTTCAGGCCGTGCTGTTCGACATGGACGGGCTGCTGGTCGACTCCGAGCGGGTGTGGCTGGAGGTCGAGTCGCAGGTGGTCGCGTGGCTCGGCGGCGAGTGGGGCGAGGAGCACCAGCGGGCGCTGGTGGGCGGGTCCCTCGGTGTCGCGGTCGACTACATGCTGCGGCTGACCGGCGCGGACGTCCCGCCCGAGGAGGTGGGGCGGCGGATGCTGGACGGCATGCACGAGCGGCTGAGCGAGAGCGTGCCGCTGATGCCGGGCGCCAAGGAGCTGCTGGTGGAGCTGAAGGACGCGGGCGTCACCGCGGCGCTGGTGTCCTCCAGCCACCGGCGGCTGATCGATCCGGTGCTGGACGCGGTCGGCCGCGGGTTCTTCGCGCTCAGCGTCGCCGGCGACGAGGTCGCGCGCACCAAGCCCGACCCGGAGCCGTACCTGACCGCGGTGGCCCGCCTGGGCGCGGTCCCGGGCCGCTGCGTCGTGCTGGAGGACTCCCCGAACGGGGTCGCCGCGGGGGAGGCGGCGGGCTGCGTGACGGTCGCGGTGCCGAGCGTGCTGCCGATCCCGCCGGCGCCCGGACGCACCGTGGCCGCGTCGCTGCGCGAGGTGACCCTGGAACGGCTGTTCTCGCTGGTCGGATGAGGTCTGGCGCCCCCGGGACGGGCCGCTCCGAGGGGGCGTGAGGAGGCCCCGTCGACCGGTTCGACGTCCAACCGTTGCGCGACGTTGATCTTTTACGGCAGCGCCTGAGCACGGCCCGGCTCTGGCCTGCGGGCGCGTGGCCCCGTGGAGGCAGAGGGCGGCCGCGGCCCCGGGCGGCGGTCCCTAGGGGACGGATCACGCCGGAGGAGGAGACCGGAATGTCCGCAAACCGTCCGCCGGGAGGAGCGGAATCGGGGCCCGGACGTGTGACGATGGAGGGAGCAGCGCCCGCAGAGCAGCACCGTACGGAGTGAGGGGCCGACATGAGCGACACGGCGATCGATCTGATCAGCCTCGGGGTGACCCTGGTCGGGCTGGTCATCAGCTGGGGGGTCTACCGGCGCCGCGGGGCGGCGTCGGGGATGCGCGGCGCGGCGCTGTCGCTGGTGCCGCTGGCCGCCGCGATGACCGGGGTGACCGAGTTCTTCGTCGACCTGGCGTTCAGCCCGGTGAAGTGGGCCGGGGTCGGGGTGGCGGGGCTGGCCGTCCTGCTCTACCTGACCTCCGGCGCGATGCTGAGCCGCCGGGCGGGCGGCGAATCCGGTGACGGCGGCGGGAAGGCCGCGGCGCGCGGCAAGGGCGAGCCGAAGGCGGCCGGGCGCGGCGGCAAGCCCCGGGGCGAGGTGGGCGGCGCGCAGCCGTCCGGCGACCCGGAGATGGCGGAGATCGAGAAGATCCTGCGCGACCGCGGCATCTCCTGACGCCCGGTCCCGGCCCGCCGTTTCTGCGCTCCGGGGCGCTGACCTGCGGACGATCGATCTCAGAACGGACTCAGTACGGTAAAGCTTGCCGGTCTAGACCGCTTTCGTGTTGCGGAGCACGGCACAGGCGAACGTACTATTCGGGCGATTTGTCCGACGTGATGGCCGAGCACGTATGCCCGAGATGACGACGAGATCACAACTCAGATACGGGTACTGGTGCAGCCCGTCTCACGGATGGACAGTCATGGCCGAGGGGCTACCTTTCCCTTCAGCAAACGCGGCGTAACGGGCACGGGGTCAGCGGATGATCTCCGCGACCGCCGGTCACCGCGCCGGCGGCGGCATGGCCGAACCAGTGGCCGGACGGTAGGAGGTACAGAGCGTGGCCGCACCCCTTGAGGTGACCGGGTCCGACACCGAGGCGCAGCCGGAAGCGGTCCTCGCCGGTGTCGACGGCAAGGCGATCCAGGGACGCTCCCTGGGCCAGATCGCCTGGATGCGACTCAAGCGCGACAAGGTCGCGCTCGCCGGCGGCGTCATCGTGGTCCTGCTGATCCTCCTGGCGATCTTCGGGCCGCTGCTGGTGCAGTCGCCGCTGGCCTACCACCAGAACCTGATCGACCCGACCTACAACCGGCCGAAGACCGGCATCTGGCACACCGGCATCAGCGCCGACCACCTCCTCGGGGTGGAGCCCGGCACCGGCCGCGACCTGCTCGCCCGGATCGTGCACGGCGCCCGGATCTCGCTGCTGGTGTCGTTCCTCGCGACCGTGCTGTCGGTGGTCATCGGCACCGTCCTCGGCATCACCGCCGGCTACTTCGGCGGCTGGGTCGACACGCTCATCAGCCGGGCGATGGACGCCTTCCTCGCGTTCCCCCTGCTGCTGTTCGCGATCGCGCTGGTCGCCGTCATCTCCGACGGCTCGTTCGGGCTGAGCGGCAACGGCCTGCGGGTCTGGGTGCTGATCTTCGTCATCGGGTTCTTCAACTGGCCCTACATCGGCCGGATCATCCGCGGCCAGACCCTCTCGCTGCGCGAACGCGAGTTCGTCGACGCGGCCCGCAGCATGGGCGCCCGGAACTCCTACATCCTGTTCAAAGAGATCCTGCCGAACCTCGTCGCGCCGATCCTGGTCTACTCGACCCTGCTGATCCCGACGAACATCCTGTTCGAGGCGGCGCTGTCGTTCCTCGGCGTCGGCGTGATCCCGCCGACCCCGTCGTGGGGCGGCATGCTGACCCTCGCGGTGCCGATCTACTCCTCCGACCCGATGTACATGATCGTCCCCGGTGTGGCGATCTTCATCACCGTCCTCGCCTTCAACCTGCTCGGTGACGGGCTGCGGGACGCTCTCGACCCTCGGGCCAAGTGACCTCGGGTTCATCCGACCCGGAGAAATGAATGGGGTGCGCCTGCACATGAACAAGATGAGACCAATCGCGGCCCTCGCGGCCGGCGCGCTCGCCGCGGCGGGCCTCGCCGCCTGCGGCGGCGGCGACTCGGGCGGCTCGGGGAGCGGACCCGGCTACAACGCCGCGGTCGACAAGGTCATCAACCAGTCGGACAAGAAGGGCGGCACCCTCCGCCTGGCGATGTCCGACGACTTCGACTCGCCGGACCCGGGCAACCAGTACTACGCGTGGGACCAGAACTTCTCGCGCTTCTACGGCCGGGGCCTGATGACCTTCAAGCCGGCCGCGGGCGACGAGAGCAAGCAGATCGTCCCGGACCTGGCGACCGCGCCCGGTCAGCCGAGCGACGGCGCGAAGACCTGGACCTACAAGCTGCGCACCGGCGTGAAGTACGACGACGGCACCCCCGTCACGTCCAAGGACGTGAAGTACGCCGTCGAGCGCTCCAACTTCACCGACGAGCTGCAGCTCGGTCCGAAGTACTTCAAGACCTACCTGATCGACAACAAGCCCGCGTACAAGGGTCCCTACAAGGACAAGAGCGACGAGGGCCTGAAGTCGATCGAGACGCCGGACGACAGCACGATCATCTTCCACCTGTCGAAGCCGTTCTCGGAGTTCGACGACCTGGTGGCGATGTCGCAGACGATCCCCGTGCCGAAGGCCAAGGACACCGGCCTGAAGTACGAGTCGTCGATCGTCTCCAGCGGCCCGTACAAGGTCGACAACTACACCCGCGGCAAGTCGATGACGCTGTCGCGGAACCCGAACTGGGACCCCAGCACCGACCCGATCCGCAAGGCGCTGCCCGACAAGATCGAGCTGCAGCTGAAGCAGAACGCCGACGACATCGACAACCGCCTGCTGGCCGGTTCGCTCGACATGGACGTCGCGGGCGTGGGCGTGCAGGCCGGTACGCAGCCGAAGGTGCTGGCGGCGGCGCAGAAGCCGTACACCGACAACCCGATCCAGGGCTACCTGCGGTTCATGTCGCTGAACCTGCACGTCAAGCCGCTGGACAACATCCACTGCCGCAACGCCGTGCAGTACGCGACCGACAAGGTCGCCGCGCAGACCGCCTACGGAGGCCCGCTGGCCGGCGGTGACGTCGCCACGACGATCCTGCCCCCGACGGTCGACGGGTACCGCAAGTTCGACCTGTTCCCGCAGAAGCAGGCGGCGGGCGGCAACGGCCTCGACGCGGCCACGCTGGCGAAGGCCAAGCAGGAGCTCGCGGCCTGCGGCCAGCCGAACGGCTTCTCGACGAAGATCTCGGCCCGGTCCGACCGGCCGAAGGAAGTCGCGATGGCCCAGGCCATCCAGCAGAGCCTCAAGAAGGTCGGCATCAACGTCAGCATCGTGCAGTGGCCGGCCGGCGACTACTTCAACAAGTACGTCGGCGTCCCGAACTACGTGCACCAGCACGGCATCGGCATGATGCTCATGGCGTGGGCGGCCGACTGGCCGACCGGCTACGGCTTCCTCTCCCAGATCGTCGACGGCCGGGCCATCAAGCCCTCCGGCGGCAACAACCTGGCCGAGGAGGACAACCCGAAGGTGAACGCCGCGCTGGACCAGGCGATCGCCAGCACCGACAAGGCCACGCGGACCAAGCTCTACGGCGACATCGACCAGATGGTCATGCAGGACGCCGTCGAGGTCCCGCTGATCTACGCCAAGGCCCTGCTCTACCGGCCGAAGCGGGTCACCAACGTCGGTATCACGGCCGGCTACGGCGGAATGTACGACTACCTCAACATGGGCGTGGAGAAGTAAGTCTCCCTCCGTCCATGCGTTCATCTGAAGGCAGGTGAAGGCGATGCCCGCCGACCGGTACCGGGCCCACAGGTCCGGCCGGTCGGCGGGCGGGGCCGCGCAGTGTGCTCGCATACATCATCCGGCGCCTCGTCGGCGCCGTTCTCATGCTGTTGCTCATCAGCCTGGTGACCTTCGGCATCTTCTTCTGGCTTCCGAAGCTGGCGGGTCAGACCACCGACCAGCTCGCGGCGTCCTACGTCGGCAAGGCCCCGACGGCAGAGGCGATCCAGGCCACCAAGGAACGGCTCGGCCTGGACAAGCCGGTGGTGGTGCAGTACGGCCACTACCTCAAGGGCATCGTGGCCGGTGAGGACTTCAAGGCCGGGCCGGTCACCGACCACTGCCCGGCGCCCTGCCTCGGCTATTCCTTCCGCACCAGCCAGCCGGTGCTTCCGACGCTGATGGACCGCGCCCCGGCGACCCTGGGGCTGGCCGTGGGCGCCGCGATCATCTGGCTGGTGGCCGGCGTGTCGACCGGCGTCGTCTCGGCGCTGAAGAGAGGCAGCATCTGGGACAGGGCCGCGATGGTGGTGGCCCTCAGCGGGGTGTCGCTGCCCATCTACTTCACGGGTCTGGTGTCGCTCGCCCTGTTCTCCTACAAGCTGGGCATCTTCCCCGGCGGAGGCAGTTACGTGGGCATCAGCCAGAACCCGGTGACATGGTTCGAGTCGCTGGTGCTGCCCTGGATCACCCTGGCGTTCCTGTACGCCGCGATGTACGCGCGGCTCACCAGAGCGGGCATGCTGGAAACGATGAACGAGGACTACATCCGGACGGCCCGCGCCAAGGGCCTGCCGGAGAAGACGGTCATCACCAAGCACGCGCTGCGCGCCTCGCTGACCCCCATCCTGACCATCTTCGGCCTCGACTTCGGGCTGCTGATCGGTGGCGCGGTGCTCACCGAGAACACCTTCAGTATCCCTGGCCTCGGGCAGCTGGCGATCAGCTCGATCGGCACCGGCGACCTGCCGATGGTGCTCGGCGTCACCACGCTCGCCGCGTTCTTCATCGTCATGATCAACCTGGTCGTCGACCTCCTGTACGCCATCATCGACCCGAGAGTGAGGCTGGGCTGATGACCGACACCACGCCGGCCGCCGGGCCCGCCGCGGGCGCCGGGGAGGCTCCCACGGCGTTCCTCGAGGTCCGCGACCTGAAGATCCACTTCCCGACCGACGACGGTCTGGTGAAGTCGGTCGACGGGCTGTCGTTCCAGCTGGAGAAGGGCCGCACGCTCGGCATCGTCGGCGAGTCCGGCTCCGGCAAGAGCGTCACGAGCCTCGGCGTCCTCGGCCTGCACAACCGCAGCAACGCCAACGTGTCCGGCGAGATCTGGCTCGACGGCCAGGAGCTCGTCGGCGCGTCGCCCGGCGAGGTCCGCCGGCTGCGCGGCCGCAAGATGGCGATGATCTTCCAGGACCCGCTGTCGTCGATGCACCCCTTCTACACGGTGGGCGCGCAGATCATCGAGGCGTACCGGGTCCACAACGACGTGTCCAAGCAGGTGGCGCGCAAGCACGCCATCGACATGCTCGGCCGCGTCGGCATCCCGAAGCCGGACAAGCGGGTCGACGACTACCCCCACCAGTTCTCCGGCGGCATGCGGCAGCGCGCGATGATCGCGATGGCGCTGTCGTGCGACCCGGAGCTGCTGATCGCGGACGAGCCGACCACGGCGCTGGACGTGACCGTCCAGGCGCAGATCCTCGACCTGATCCGGGACCTGCAGCAGGAGTTCAACTCCGCCGTCATCATGATCACCCACGATCTCGGGGTGGTCGCGGAGCTGTCGGACGACATCCTGGTGATGTACGCGGGCCGGTGCGCCGAGTACGCGTCGGTGGAGGACGCCTTCCACGGGCCGCTGCACCCCTACGCGTGGGGGCTGCTCGGGTCGATGCCGCGGCTGGACCGGGAGCGCACCGAACGGCTGATGCCGATCAAGGGGACCCCGCCGAGCCTGATCAACGTGCCGCAGGGATGCGCGTTCAACCCGCGGTGCGCCTACAAGGACCTCAACGGGGACAAGTGCACGACGGTGCGTCCCGAACTGGTCGAGGCGGTCCCGGGCCACAGGGTGGCCTGCCATCTCCCGCTCGAGAAGAAGCAGGAGATCTGGGAATCCGAGATCCGGCCGAAGCTGTGACGAGCACGGGTGGGAACAAGACTGTGAGCACTTCTGACACCGCCGCGCCGGGGGGCACCCGCCCCCGCGCCGCGGGGACCACCGCCGCCGCGGGGGCGCCCCCCGCCAACCGGGGGGGGGGGGTGGGGCGGGTGGG
>NZ_JBEPCJ010000114.1:0-30737 GCF_040299565.1 Spirillospora sp. NPDC000708 | reverse complement strand
CGAGCACGCGGCGCCGCGCGGGCGCGGCGGCCACCGCGGCCAGGGTGTCGCGCAGCGCGGCGGTGGCCAGCGCGGCAGCCTCGGCGGGCGTGTAGGCGGGGGTCAGGCGGGTCTTGACCCGGCCCGGCACCGGCTCCTTGGCGATGACGATCAGATCGACGTCGGCGGCGTCCGGGGAGGCGGGGGCTTTCACGGGGCCACCTCCGCCAGGACGCGGCGCATGTCGCGGACGGCGCGGACCGTCCCGCCGACCGTCCCGGTCACCTTCGACTCCCCGGTGCGCGGCAGGTACGCCACCTCCAGCTCGCCGATCCGCCAGCCCGCGCGGGCGGCGCGCAGCACCATCTCCAGCGGGTACCCGAACCGGCGGTCGGCCAGCTCCAGCGCGAGCAGCCCGGCGCGCGGCGCGGCGCGCATCGGCCCCAGGTCGCGCAGCCGGGTGCCGGCGCGCCGGTTCAGCGACCGCGCCAGCACGGCGTTGCCGAGCCGGGCGTGCGGCGGCCACGCGCCGCGCCCGACCGGGCGGCGCCGCCCCAGCACCAGCGCCGGCGCCCCGCCGGCGGAGAGCCGGCCGAGCTCGTCGGTCAGCCGCGGCAGCTCGGCGGGGTCCAGGGACGCGTCGGCGTCCATGACGCACACCACCTCGGCGGTGGCGGCCAGCAGCCCGGCGTGGCAGGCGGCGCCGAACCCGCGGGCCTCGGCGGGCACCACGTCGGCGCCGTGGTCCGCGGCCACGCGCGCGGATCCGTCGGTGGAGGCGTTGTCGACCACCAGGGGCCGGAAGCCCGCGGGCATCCGGGACAGCACCCACGGCAGGGCCTCCGCCTCGTTGAGGCACGGGAGAATCACGTCGATCACGGCTCTGACGCTACTTTCGGTGACGGGTCCACGACCCTTACGAACTGGTGACGGGCCGCCGGGCCGGCTCCGCGGCGACCCCGGCGGGCGACGCGACGGCCGGGGCCGGCTCCGCCGCGTCGCGGGCGAACTCGGCCATGCCGTCGGCGAACGGCACCTCCGGGCCGAACCCCAGCTCGCGGCGCGCGCGGTCGGGCCGGGCGACGATGTGGCGGACGTCCCCGAGCCGGTGACCGCCGGTGACGCGCGGCGCCGGGCCGCCGAACGCGCCGGCGAGCGCGCGCGCCATGTCGCCGATGGTGCGGGGCTCGCCGCTGGCGATGTTGTAGGCGCGCAGCCCGCCCGGCTCGGGCGGGCCGGCCGCCAGCCGCTCCAGGGCGAGCACGTTGGCGCGGGCGACGTCGCGGACGTGCACGAAGTCGCGGCGCTGCCCGCCGTCCTCGAACACCAGCGGCGCCTCGCCGTTCATCAGCCGCGACCGGAAGATCGCCGCGACGCCCGCGTAGGGGGTGTCGCGCGGCATCCTCGGCCCGTACACGTTGTGGTAGCGCAGCGCCGCGGCCGCGCCGCCGGTCGCGCGCGCCCACGACGCCGCCAGGTGCTCCTGCGCGAGCTTGGTGTCGGCGTAGACGTTGCGGGGGTCGAGTGCGGCGTCCTCGGCGACGGTGCCGGGCGCGAGGGGGCGCCCGCACTCGGGGCAGTCCGGTTCGAACCGTCCGGCGCGCAGCGCCTCCTCCGGGCGCGGCGCCGGACGCACCGGGCCGTGCGTCCCGCAGGTGTAGGCGCCCTCCCCGTAGACGACCATCGAGGAGGCCAGCACCAGCGTGCCGACCCCGGCGCGGGCCATCTCCGCCAGCAGCACCGCAGTGCCGTGCACGTTCACCGACGCGTAGTCCGGCAGGTCCGACACGTCCACGCCGAGGCCGACCTTGGCGGCCTGGTGGCAGACGGCGTCCGCGCCCCGCAGCCGCCGCGCCACCGCGGCCGCGTCGCGGACGTCGGCGGTGCCTCCCGGCCCGCCGGAGGGGGCCAGGCCGTCGGGCCGCAGGTCCAGGCCGCGGACCCGGTGGCCCGCGGCGGTGAGCGCCTCGGCGACGTGCGAACCGATGAAACCGGCCGACCCGGTGAGCAGTACGTCCATGCCGAGGAACGGTAGGCCGCGGAGGCGGCCGGATCCGGCGTGAAGGCGCCGGTCAAGGCACCTTGTTCGAGACTTGTAAGATCTGCGGTTTTCCGCGCCGCCGCCTCGCCGCCCCCCGGGGAGCGCCTGAGCGGGCGGCCCGCGCCGGGGTCAGGCGGCGATGCGGTCGGCGAGCAGGCCGGCGGCCTTGTCCACGTCGGCCTCGGTGGTGGACAGGTGGAACGCGCAGCGCAGCCGCCCGGCCCGCACGGAGGCGATCACGCCGTTGGCGCGCAGCAGGTCGGCGGTGCCGGCGGTGACGGGCACCGACACGATCGCCGAGTCGCCCGGCTCCAGCCCGAGCGCGGTCTGGAAGCGGCGCGCCAGCGCCACGTCGTGGTCGTGGATCGCGGCGACGCCGACCCGCTCGATCAGCTCCAGGGCGGGGGCGTGCCCGGCCCAGCACTGCCAGGCCGGCGAAAGGTCCAGGCGGCGCGCGTCGGACGCCAGCCGCAGCGGCGTGCCGTAGATGGAGTCCCAGACGTCGGCGCCGGCGTACCAGCCCGCGCCGACCGGCGGCAGCGCGGCCAGCGCCTCCTCGGTCCCGGCGAGGAAGGCGGTGCCGCGCGGGCCGAGCAGCCACTTGTAGCCCGAGCACACCAGCCAGTCGACGTCGCCGGCGGGCAGCGGCAGCCACCCGGCGGCCTGCGTGGCGTCCAGCAGGATCCGGGCGCCGTGCGCGCGTGCGGCGACGATCAGGTCGTCCATGGGGGCGATGCGGCCGTCGGCCGACTGCACCGCCGACACCGCGACCACGTCGACGCCCGGCCCGGTCTCCTCGGCGACGCGTTCCAGCGGCACCTCCCGCACCGCCAGGTCGGGGCGGGCCAGGAACGGGAACAGCAGCGAGGTGAAGTCGCCCTCGGCGACCAGGACGCGGGCGCCGGCGGGCAGCGACGCCGCCACCAGCCCGACGTGGTACGACGCCTGCGAGCCGACGGCGACGCGGCTCGCGGGCAGCCCGACCAGCCGCGCGAACGCCTCGCGGGACCGGGCGACGGCGTCGTCGAGGTCCACCGGCACCAGCAGCCCCGCGGCGCGGTCCCGCTCGGAGGCGAGCATCGCCTCGTGCGCGGCGCACGGCGGCAGTCCGTAGGTGGCGGTGTTGAGGAAGGCGACGCCCGCGGTGAACTCCCGCTGCGCGTCGTGCACGGAAAGGGTCATGTCCCGATGGTCGTGCACGCCCCACCCATAGGACAAAGTACGGTTCTCTGGGTGACCCATAAGGCTGGTTGATATCTTGCGGGGATGCTCGATCTGCACCGCGGGCGGATCCTGCGGGAGGTCGCCCGCCTCGGCTCGATGACGGCCGCCGCGCGGTCCCTCGCCTACACCCAGCCGGCGGTGTCGCACCACATCGCCCGGCTGGAGGCCGAGGTCGGCACGCCGCTGGTGGTGCGGCACGGGCGCGGCGTCCGGCTCACCGAGGCCGGCCGGATCCTGGTGGAGCACGTCGAGGACGTGCTGGCCCGGATGGACGACGCCGAGGAGCAGATCGCCGCGATCGCCGGGCTGCGCGCCGGGCGGGTGCGGATCGCGGTGTTCCCGACCGCGGCGGCGGCGCTGCTGCCCGCCGCGCTCGCGGGCCTGCGCGCCCGCGCCCCCGGCGTCGCCGTCACCCTGATGGACGCCGAACCGCCGCAGGCGCTCGCGGCGCTGCGCGCGGGCGAGGCCGACGTGGCGGTGGTGTTCCACCACGAGCACCTGCCGCCCGACCGCGACGCGCGGTTCCGGGAGGTGGAGCTGTGCCGCGACCCGATCCGCGTCGCGCTGCCCGCCGCGCATCCGCTCGCCGCCGGGCCCGTCCGGCTGGCGGACCTGGCGGACGAGACGTGGGCGTCGGGCTGCGCGCGCTGCCGCGAGCACCTGACGTGGGCGTGCGGGCGCGCGGGGTTCGTGCCGCGGATCGCGTTCGCCACCGACGACCACGTCGCCGTGCAGCGGCTCGTCGCGCACGGCCTCGCGGTCACCGCGCTGCCGGGACTGGCGCTCGGCCTGCACTCCGAGCCGGGCGTGGCCGTCCCGCCGGCGCCCGATCTCGGCAGGCGCCGCATCGCCGCGCTCGTGCCGGCGGGGCCGCGCCCGCCCGCGGTCGCCGCGCTGCTGGACGAGCTCGCCGCGGTCGCCCCGCCCGCCGCAACGGACGGCGGCGGCCGCACGGTCGAGGCGGCCGGCGCGGGTAGGGCAGGGGACGCGGGGGACGCGGTCAGGACAGGTGGCGGTGCAGGTCGGTGAGGCGCGTCGCCGCCTTCAGCACCGCCTCGGCCAGCTCCGGCATCCGGTCGTCGCCGAACCGCACCGACGGGCCCTGCAGCGCGACCGCCGCGAACGTGCGGCCCGCGCCGTCGCGGACCGGCGCCGCCACCGCGCGGACCCCGGCGAGCCGCTCCTCGTCGTTGACGGAGTAGCCGCGCTCGCGGATCCGCGCCAGCTCGGCCTCCAGCTCCGCGCGGGTGGTGAGCGTGGACGGGGTGAACCGACGGTACGGCTCGTCCATCGCGATCTGCTCGTCCCCGAACGCCAGCAGCGTCTTGCCCATCGCACAGGTGTGGATGGGGTTGCGGTCGCCGGGCGGCTGGTCGTAGCGCAGCGGGTGCATGGAGGGCAGGTGCAGCAGCACCGCGACCTCGTCGCCGGCGCGGACGCCGAGGCTGACGGCCTCGCCGGTCCCGTCGCGCAGCGCGGTCAGCTCCGGCTGCAGCAGCGTGGTGCCCATCCGCTCCAGCGCCAGCCGCCCGAGGATCGCGGCGGTGGGGCCGAGGAAGTACCGCTCGGTCTGCGGGTCGCGGCCCAGCATGCCGGTGGCGTGCAGCGCGTGCACGATGCGGTGCGCGGTGCTCACCGACAGCCCCAGCCGGTGCGCGATCTCGGTGGGCGTCTGGCGGGCGGCGTCCTCGAAGGTGCGCAGCACCGCGACCGACCGGTCCACGGTCTGCGTGCCCGGTTTCGGGCGGCGGCCGCCCGGTTCCGGCGTTCCCGCGGGCACCGCGCTCATCCGTCCTGCGGACGCGGGGCCCACAGGCTCGGCAGGTTGACCACGATGCCCTCCTGCGTGCTGCGGGCGATCACCACGACCGCCTCCTCGTCACCGGACGGGTTCTCCTCGCGGTGCGGGACGTAGGGCGGGACGAACACGTAGTCGCCGGGCCCGGTCTCCACCCGGACCTCCCGGTCCCCCTCGGCGAACACGAACACCGGATGGCCCGACACCACGTAGATCGCCGTCTCGGCCTCGCCGTGGTGGTGGTCGCCGGAGCTGGTCGACGGCGGTACGTGGGTGCGGCCCATCCACAACCGCTCCGAGCCCACGGTCGCGCCGGAGATCGCCTCGAACCGGCGCATCCCGGAGGTCTGGGCGGTGTCGGAACGCACCTGCGACCCCCGGACGTGCTCGATCCTCCCGTGCCAGGCCGCCGTTCCCCGCGTTTCGGTCTCGTCCGTCACGCGTCCCATCCTCGCACCGGACCGGCGGCCGCGCCGACCGGGGGCGCCCCGCCCCGGCGGACGCGGCGGGCACGGCGGGCGTGGGATAGTGGGCGCGTGGGATCCGCGACGATGACCCCGGCCGCGACGATGAGCCCCTCCCCGAGGGTGACCGCACGCCACGGCGTGGGGTTCGCCATGAACCCGTGCGCGAGCCTGCTGCGGCTGTACGCCGAGCACGGCCCGGTCGTGGCCGTCGGGACGCGCCGCAAGCCGTTCGTGCACCTGTTCGGCCCGGACGCCAACGCGTTCGTGTTCGCCAACTCCGGGCTGTTCCGCTGGCGGGAGGCGTTCGACCTGCTGGTGCCGGTGAACGGGGAGACCGCGCTGATCGTCAGCGACGGCGCCGACCACCGCCGGCGGCGCCGCCTCGTCCAGCCGGCGTTCCACCACCGCCGCGTGGACGGGTACGTCGCCCGCATCGCCGCCAACACCGACGCCGCGCTGGCGTCCTGGACGCCCGGCCGCACGCTGGACGCCTACGCCGAGCTGCGCGGCGTCATCCGCCGCAGCACCGTGGAGGTGCTGTTCGGCGACCGGCTCGCCGCCGACGCCGAGGTCATCGGCCGCGGCCTGCAGATCGCGCTGGCCGGCATCGACCGCAACTTCGTGGCGCAGATGATGCTGCGGGCGCTGCCCAACCCGTACTGGCGGCGCGTCACCGCGTCCCGTGCGGCGGTCGCGCGGCGGGTGGACGAGGAGATCGAGCGGCGGCGCCGCGAGGGCGGCGAGCACGACGACGTGCTCGGCATGCTGATGGCGGCCCGCGACGACGACGGCGCGGGCCTGACCCGGCAGGAGCTGCAGGACCAGGTCATCAGCCTGATCTCGGCCGGCTACGACACCACCAGCGCGGCGATGGCGTGGGCGGTGTACGCGCTGCTGGTGCATCCGGAGGCGGCCGAGCGGGCCCGCCGGGAGGTCGCCGAGGTGCTTGGCGACCGTCCGCCGGAGGCCGCCGACCTGCCGCACATGCCGTACCTGGACGGGGTGGTGCAGGAGACGCTGCGGCTGTTCCCGCCGGCGGTGCTGAGCGCCCGCGTCCCGGTGGAGGACTTCGCCTACGCCGGGCACCGGATCCCGGCGGGGGCGATGGTGCTGTACTCCCCCTATGTCACCCACCGGATGCCGGAGGTGTGGCCGCAGGCGGGGCGGTTCCGGCCCGAGCGCTGGATCCCGGGCTCGGACCTGCACCGCCCGACGACCCCGTCGACGTTCCTGCCGTTCGGCGGCGGGCCGCACCGCTGCATCGGCTCGACGCTGGCGACCGTCGAGATCAAGACGATGCTCGCCTGCCTGCTGCGCCGCACCCGGCTGCGGCTGGTGTCGGACGCGGTGACGCCGACCAGCGTCACCGCGATGCGGCCCCGCGGCGGCCTGACCGTGCGCGTCCTGCCGGCCTGACCGCGCACGGGCCGTTCCCCCGGCTCGCCCTTCTACTGGCTCGCCCTTCTACTGGCTGCGCAGGCAGGCGCAGAACGGGTGCCCGGCCGGGTCGGTCAGCACGCGCCAGCGGTCGCCGCCCGGCTGGAAGTCGGGCGTGCCGCCGCCCAGCTCGGCGACCTGCGCCTCGGCCTTGTCGAGGTCGTCGACGTAGAAGTCGAGGTGGTACTGCTGGGGGCGTTCCCCGGTCGGCCACGTCGGCGCCTTGTGATCGGCGACGCCCTGGAAGTAGAGGTTCTGCCCGCCGGGCAGGGCGACGGCCGCCGCCTCCGGGGTGTCGTAGGTGACCTCCCCGCCGGTGAGCGCCGCGTAGAACGCGGCGAGCTTCGGCGGTTCCGGGCAGTCGATGTTGACGGCGATGAACTCGGCGATACCGGACATGTATGTACTCCCTGGTCGTTCAAGGTCGATGCGTCCAGCATTCCAGGAGAGACTGACACCTTCTGTCAGGTACCCCGGAGAAGATCGCCGGGCGTCGCGGGCGGGCGGCCGGGGGTGCTGAAACCCTTTGCGGCATCGCGCGGCGCGGTGCTTTGATCGCGCGGTGTTCATGATGAGCTTCCTGCGCGAGTTCGGGACGTGGAACTGGACCTGCGAGTTCGACGACCCCGTCCTGCGCGGCGCCTACGCCGCCATGGGCGCCGCGACGACGCCGCAGGAGTTCGAACGGGCGTTCCTGGTGCTCCTGCGCAGCGAGGACACCGTCGCGATCGGCGCCGCGCTGGACTACTACGACCGGGCGCGCACGACCAGCCGGTTCGGCGAGGACAGCCCGTTCGAGGCGCACCGGGACGAGGTGATCGCGCGGGCGCGGGCCCTGCTGCGGCAGCCTCCGCGCCCGGCCGACGAGCGGGGCGCGGCGGGCGCCAACCACGCCAGCGCCCTGTCGGTGCTGAGGAACGAGGCCGGTCCGCAGGACGCCGAGCCGATCTTCGCCATCCTCAGGGCCGCTCCACCCGGCGGCGTCGACGGCGACGCCCTGAGCGCGGCCGGGCTCGTGCTGAACGCCGGGCCCGTCCCGCACGCGGGCCTCCTCGCGCTGGTCATCGGCATCGCCGGCGACCGGTCGCGGGACCCGGGCGAGCGCCGCGAGGCGCTGAGGGCGCTCCCCGACGCCCCCGCCCCCGAGATCACGGCCCTGCTGCTGGAGGCGATCGGCGACGAGGACCCCGACGTCCGCCTGGACGCCGCCGCCGCGCTGTGCCGCGGGCCGCGCTTCTACGCCCACCGCCGCCGTCTCGAGGACTTCGTCGCGACGTGGCCGGAGGATCGACGGCCCTGGGGCGTCGCCGAGGCGCTGTCGGAGGGCCGGCACAGCCTGTACTGGACGGACCACGAGCTCGACGGTCCCCGGCTGCGCGAGGCGCACCGGCAGTTGCGCACGCCCACAGGCGAGGCCGCCCACCGCCGGGCGTTCCGCACCCTCCTGCACAGCGGGCGGACCGCCGCGGTCGGCATCGCCCTGGACCACTTCACCATGACCGACGGCCTCACCCGCTTCGGCATGGACGTCGAGCGCTACACCGACGACGTCCTGGCGCTCGCCCGCCACCTGCTGCGGCTGCCTCCGTGCGACGACGGCGCCGTCCACGCCAGCGCCTGGGGAGTGCTCGCGGAGCACGCCGGGCCCGCGGACGCGCCGCTGATCGCCGAGGCGCTGCTGGACACGCCCGTGCTCGACCGCGCCGTGCACGCCGCCGGCCGCTGCCTGGAACACTGGACGGTCCCGTCGCCGGAGATCGTGCGGGCCCTGGAGACGCTGATCTGCGATACCGGCAGGAGCCTGGACGACCGGGAGGACTGCGTGACCGCGCTGTTCGACCTTGCCTCGCCGGACGTCACCGCCGTCCTGCTCCGGGCGCTCCGCTCCCCGGAGCTGCCGATCCAGATCGAGGCGGCCGTCGGCCTGACCTTCGACCATCTCCTCGACGACCACCGCGACCTGCTCGCCGACGTCGTCGCGTCCTGGCCGCAGGACGCCGGGTACCGCGCCCGCATCGTCCGCTCCGAACTGGCGCGGGAGCGGCCCTCCCGGAGCGGGCCGGCCTGACGGGCGCGACGGGCGGCCGCAGCGGCGGCCGCGGTCATGGCGGGTCGCCCGGATCGGTGCGGGCCGGTGAACCGCCGGTCCGCGCGCCGGGAGGGGGGTGGCCGACGGTGGCGCGGGTGAGGCGGGCGCCGACGGCGGCGAGCCGCTCGGCGAGCTCCGGCGGTTCCACGACCTCGAAGTCCAGGTCGAGGTAGGCGATGCGCAGCGCGGTGTACTCCAGCGAGTCGGGCGCGGTGCGCAGCACGCAGGTGCGCTCGTCGACCGGTTCGACCTCGTCGCCGGTGACGCGGAACCGGTCGATCAGCTCCTCGGCGGAGGCGTGCACGGTCAGCACCGCCGGCCGCACCGGCCGCGACCGGGCCAGCGAGCGGGTGACGAACGCGGCGGCGTCGGCGGCGGGCAGGTCGCGGGGCGGGCAGCGGATGCCGGTGGGGTACGGGCGGGCGACGCGGTCGACGCGGAACGTCCGCCAGTCGCCGCGTCCGGTGTCGAAGGCGACCAGGTACCAGCGGCGCCCGGCCGTCACCAGCCCGTGCGGGTCGGCGAGGCGGGAGGTCTCGGCGCCGCCGCCGTCGCGGTAGGCGAACCGGATCCGCTCGCGGTCGCGGCTCGCGGCGGCCAGCACGGTGAGGGTCTCGGGGTCGACGGCGGGCCCGGCAGGCGGCCCGGTCAGCGGGGTGGTGGCGGTGTGCAGGGCGTTGACGCGGCGGCGCAGCCGGGCGGGCAGGATCTGCTCCAGCTTGGCCAGCGCCCGCACCGACGCCTCGCCGATGCCCTCGACCGCTCCCCCGGCGGCGCCGCGCAGCCCGACCGCGATCGCGACGGCCTCCTCGTCGTCCAGCAGCAGCGGCGGCAGCGCCGTGCCGGCCTCCAGCCGGTACCCGCCGACCTTGCCGAGAGTGGCGTGCACCGGGTAGCCGAGGTCGCGCAGGCGCTCGACGTCGCGGCGGACGGTGCGGACCGTCACGCCGAGCCGCTCGCTCAGCTCCGGGCCCGTCCATTCGCGGCGGGTCTGCAGGAGGGACAGCAGGTGCAGCAGTCGCGCCGAGGACATGCCGCCAGTATGCCCGCCAATGAGGACCGTTCCCGACCTCATTGGCTCCTAGCGTGGCCGGCATGAACGGCGACGACATCATCATCAGCAGGGCACGGGAGAACAACCTCAAGGACGTCTCGCTGCGCATCCCCAAAGGGCGCCTCGTGGTGTTCACCGGGGTGTCGGGGTCGGGCAAGTCGTCGCTGGTGTTCGGGACCGTCGCGGTGGAGGCGCGGCGGCAGCTGGCCGAGACGTTCGGCTGGTTCGCCCGCGACCGGATGCCCAAGCACGAGCGGCCCGACGCCGACGCGATCGAGAACCTCGCCCCGGCCGTCGTCGTGGACCAGCGGCCCATCGGCGGCGGCGCGCGCTCCACGGTCGGGACGGCGTCGGAGATCAGCCCGGTGCTGCGGGTGCTGTTCTCCCGGCACGGCACCCCCAGCGCGGGCGAGGCGTCCGCCTACTCCTTCAACGACCCGCGCGGGATGTGCCCGCAATGCGAGGGGCTCGGCCGCGTCACCCGCGTCGACCTGGACCGCTTCCTCGACACCGGCAAGACCCTGAACGAGGGCGCGGTGAACTTCCCGCCGTTCGGCGTCGGCACGTTCGTGTGGCAGCTGTACGCCGAGTCGGGCCTGTTCGACCCGGACAAGCCGCTGCGCGACTTCACCGCCGAGGAGTGGGACCTGCTCCTGCACGGCAAGGGCTTCCGCGTGAAGCGGCTGAACCGGACCGGGTCGGTCGGCAGCAACGCCTACGAGGGCCTCGTCGAGCGGTTCGACCGCCTCTACATCAAGCGGGACCTCGACACCCTGAAGGGGACGGTGCGGGAGGCGGCGCGGCGGGTCGTCCGCGAGGACGCCTGCCCCGAGTGCGGCGGCGCCCGCCTGAACGCGGCGGCGCGCGCGTCCCGGGTCGCCGGGCGGACGCTGCCGGAGATGTGCGCGCTGGAGATCGGCGACCTGATCGCGGTGCTGGAGGGCGTCACCGGCCCGGTCGCCGGGACCGTCGCGGGGGCGGCGGCCGCGCGGCTGCGGCGGCTGGAGGAGATCGGCCTCGGCTACCTCAGCCTGGACCGGGAGACCCGCACGCTGTCGGGCGGGGAGGCGCAGCGGCTGAAGGTCGTCCGGCACCTCGGGTCGAGCCTGACGGGGATGACGTACGTGTTCGACGAGCCGAGCGCCGGGCTGCACCCGCGCGACGTGGACCGGCTGGTCGCGCTGCTGCGGCGGCTGCGCGACAAGGGCAACACCGTACTGGTGGTCGAGCACGACCCGGACGTGGTCGGCGCCGCCGACCACGTCGTCGACATGGGGCCGGGCGCCGGTGCGCACGGCGGCGAGGTGGTGTTCACCGGGACCGTCACCGCGCTCCGCGGCGCCGCCACCGCGACCGGGCGGGCGATGCGCCGCGTCGTCCCGGTGAAGGAGGCGTTCCGGGAGCCGTCGGGGTGGCTGGCGGTGACGGGCGCGAACGCCCACAATCTCGACGACGTCACCGTGCGGTTCCCGACCGGGGTGCTGACGGCGGTGACGGGCGTGGCGGGGTCCGGCAAGAGCAGCCTGGTGATGGGCGAGTTCGCGGCCCGCCACGAGCACGCCGTGGTGGTGGACCAGTCGGCGATCACCGCGTCGCGGCGCTCCAGCCCCGCCACGTTCCTCGGCGCGATGGATCCGCTGCGCCGGCTGTTCGCCCGCGCGAACGGGGTGGACGCCGCGCTGTTCAGCCACAACTCGGCGGGCGCCTGCCCGGAGTGCGACGGCGCCGGCGTCATCCGCACCGACCTGGCGTTCATGGACCCGGTCACGGTGCGGTGCGAGGCGTGCGGCGGGCGCCGCTACCGCCCCGACGTCCTGGCCCACACGCTGCGCGGGCGCTCCATCGCCGACGTCCTGGAGACCCCCGCCGAGCAGGCCCTCGGGCTCTTCACCGGCGACGACCCCGCCGAGCGGACGATCACCGCGCGGCTGCGCGCCCTCGTCGACGTGGGCCTCGGCCACATGGCGCTCGGCCGCCCGCTGTCGTCGCTGTCGGGCGGGGAGCGGCAGCGGGTGAAGCTGGCGGCGCGGCTGCACCGCACCGGCCAGCTGTACCTGCTGGACGAGCCGACGACCGGCCTGCACACCGACGACGTCGCCGGGCTGCTGGCGCTGCTGGACCGGCTGGTGGACGCGGGCAACACCGTCATCGTCGTCGAGCACGACCTTGCGGTGGTCAAGCACGCCGACTGGGTGGTGGACCTCGGGCCGGGCGGCGGCCGGCGCGGCGGCCGCGTGGTGTTCGAGGGCACCCCCGCCGCGCTGGCGGACGCGACGGGTTCGGTCACCGCCGACTTCCTGCGCCGCTCCCTCGGCGCGCCCGCCCGCGACGCCGAGCACGCCGTCGCGCGCTGACGGGAGCCGCCGCGTCGCGGCCGTCAGCCGTCGCCAAGCACGACGGTCTTGTTCGGAGTCGGGGTGGGGACGAGGTCGTCGGTGAGGACAAGCGCGCCATCGGCGGCGGCGCGGATGCCGTACACGTGATCGGGGCGCGGCAGCGCGGGCGACACCCGGGCCAGCAGCGCCCCGGTCCGGGCGTCGTTGACGTTGACGTGGTCGACGATCTCGCCGCCGTGGTCGCTGGTCAGCGTGTAGACGCGCCCGTCGGCGACGGCCACCGGCGAGCCGAGCTGCGGGGTCTCCGCGGCGCCGGGGAAGCGGAAGCTCCACAGCCGGCGCCCGGTGACGGGGTCGGTGGCGCAGATCCCCTCGTGGAGGTCGCGAGGAGGGGCGATCCAGCACGGGCCGTAGCCCGTTTCGCCGTCGAAGACCTTGTTCTCCCCGGCGCCGAGGACCTTGCCGTCGGCGTCGACCGGCTGGGGATGCTCGCCGAGCTCCGCGCCGGTCGTGGCGTCGTAGACGGCCTCGCGTTCCAGCGTCCAGACCACGATCCTGTTGCGGTCGAGGCCGGCGACCCTGACGGGGAGCACGGCGGCGTGCTCCCTGCCGGGCCACCACCTCGCGAAGTTCATGCTCCACAGGAGGTGCCCGGCGGCGGCGTTGTAGCCCTCCACCAGCAGCCCGGTTCCCGGGCATTCGCGCCGGAGGATCACCGTGCCGCCGAGGGTTCCGCCCGGGGCCTCCTCGCAGCCGTCGTGCAGCCGCCAGCGCCGGTGCCCGGTCGCGGGGTCGAGCACGGTCACGCCCTCGGCCGGGATCAGCGCCGCTCTTCCGATGACGGTGGATCCCTGGTCGAGGACGTCCGAACGGGTAGAGAGCGTCCGGGTCCAGCGGATCGACCCTGTCCGCACGTCGACCGCCATGGCCTGCAGCGGCGCCTCGGTGGCCCCGGTGTCGGGGTCCAGGTGAGCCCAGACCAGCAGGAGCCGCCCGGTGGCGGGATCGATGTCGGCGTCCAGGAGCCGGTGGTCGCGGCGGGCGAGCCGCCAGTAGGTGGCGGCGGGGCGGATGCGGCGGGCCGTCACCGAGCCGGAGTTCCGGGTGGCCTCGATCGCGAGGCCGCGGTAGGTCAGCGCCGGGTAGGGGTAGGCCGCCACCGCCTTCCGCGGGTGCTGCGGGGGCTGCGTGGCGATCGTCTCGGGGAAGGCCCCGTGCGGGCCGTCGATCGTCCAGTCGTTCCGGCGGTGGTGGGCGTCCCATTGCAGCCACAGTCCGGAGGCGACCAGCAGCATGCCCGCGGCTATCGCGGCGGTGGCGGGCGACGGCACGCGCACTCGGCGTCGCGGCTCAGGCGCGGGCGTGCCGTCCTGGCCTCTGGCGCGGATCGCGGTTTCGAGTCGCTCCAGGCGTCCGCGCCGCCGCGCCGCCGACGCCGGGCTGAGGACGGCCACGCCGATCAGCACGACCGTGGTGCCCGCCATCTGCTCGGTGCGGGTCGCGGCGAGCATGACCGCGCTCACGGCGACCAGCGCCACCGGCGGCCACCGGTACAGCCACGCGTACCGGCGCATCTGGTCGCGGACGTACCGGCTGGACGCGAGGGTCGGCTCGTCCAGTGCCGGGTCGGGAGGCGGGACGCATCGGCGGACCGCGCGGGCGACCGCCGCCCGGTCGGCGGCGGGCAGCCGCCGCACCGATTCGGGCAGGCCGCGGCTCTGCCGGCGCCGGTCGCCGAGCCTGCGGAGCAAACCGCGCGGCGGAGGCGAGGACGGGGACGCGGATTGTTCTTCCGGGTGGACCGCTGGTTCGGGCACGCCACCGTTTCCTGGCGATCGACGGGATTCGGCGCGGGGTGATCCGGTTATACAGGATCACCCCGACAGCGGATGTCGAGTTCGTCAGGAAGGCGGTCCGGGCGTATTCGGGACGGGGTCAGTCGGTGGGGGCGAGGCGGGCGGGGAAGCCGCCGGTCGAGATCGGGCCCCAGCGGTCGATGGTGACGCGGATGAGGGACTTGTCCTGGCGGCGCATCGCCTCGCGGTACTCGTCCCAGTCGGGGTGCTCGCCGGCGATGCACCGGTAGTAGTCGACCAGGGCGTCGGCGGCCTCGGGCATGTCGAGGACCTCGGCGGTCCCGTCGACCTGCACGTAGGGGCCGTTCCAGTCGTCGGACAGCACGCACAGCGACACCCGCGCGTCGCGGCGGGCGTTGCGGGCCTTGGCGCGCTCGGGGTAGGTGGACACCACGACGCGTCCCTCGCCGTCGACGCCGCAGGTGACCGGCGACAGCTGCGGGCGGCCGTCGGCGCGTGTCGTGGCGATCAGCGCGCGGTGCCGGGGCCGCAGGAATTCCAGCAGTTCGGAGCGTTCGACGCGGTTCGCGGTGGCGATCGAAGGAGCCATGCCTCCACCTTAGGGACGGGCCGGGCGGCGCCCGTTGTCGCCCCGCACAATGATCGCCGGGAAGTTTTGAGGGCTCACCAGTTCATCGCCGTCGGGCGGGCCTGCATGATGACGGGCGTCCCCCTCTCCCCCGCCCCTCGAGGATCGCCATGCGCACCTCCCGCACGTCCGGAGTCCTGCTCGGCACCGCGCTGCTGGCCGGCGCGCTGACCGCGCCCCCCGCCCTGGCGGACGTCCCCGCGCGGGCGTCCGCCGCCTCTCCGCTGGCCGCCGCGGCGCCGCGGCTGGCGACGGCCGCCAACTTCCGCGACCTCGGCGGCTACGCGACCGCCGACGGCCGTCACGTCCGCAGCGGTGTCGTCTACCGGTCCAACTCGCTGGCGAACCTGTCGGACGCCGACCAGCAGACGCTGCTGAGCCTGGGGATCACGCTGGATGTGGACCTGCGCAACGCCAAGGAGCGCTCGGACGACCCGGACCGGCTGCCCGCCGGGATCGCCTACAAGGTCGCCGACGTGGAGGACCTGACGCACGGCATCTCGTTCGCCAACCCGGCGCTGGGGAGCCTGCTGTACGGGTTCCTGATGGGGCTGGTCACGGGATCGTCCAACATCGGGCAGTCGATCGCCTACCCGTTCATGGTGGACTTCAGCGGCGCGAGCCGCGCCTACCGCGACCTGCTGACCTCGATCGCGGCCAACCCGGGCGCGACGGTGTTCCACTGCACGGCGGGCAAGGACCGGACCGGCTGGGGCGCGGCGGTGCTGCTGACGCTCCTGGGCGTCCCGAAGGCGACGGTGTACCAGGACTACCTGGCCAGCAACACCTACCTCGGCCGGCCGGACGCGGTGGAGTCGTCGTGGCTGGACGAGGCGTTCCACGAGGTCGACGGCGTCTACGGGGGCTTCGACAACTACGTTCACAAGGGGCTGGGGCTCAGCGACGCGACCATCGCGGCGCTGCGCGCCCGGCTCCTGACCTCCTGACCCGCGGCCCGGCGATCCGCGTCCCGGCGGCCTGCGCGAGCGGGCGGCCGGGACGCGTGGCGCCGCGCCGCGGCGGGGTCAGGGGCCTTCGACGGGCGGCATCAGCGGCGGCCCTTCGGCCTCGACGGCCGCGGCGACCTTGCGGAGCAGGGCGGACAACTGCGCGCGCTCGTCGCCGGTGAGCGGTGCGAGCAGTGCGTGCTCGGCGGCGGCCTGGTCGCCGATGGTGCCCTCCCACGCGGCGTGGCCCTTGTCGGTGAGCGCGACCAGGAGCCGCCGCCGGTCGGACGGGTCGTGCGCGCGGGTGAGGTACCCCGACTCCTCCAGCCGGTCGAGCCTGCTGGTG
Source organism: Spirillospora sp. NPDC000708 (assembly GCF_040299565.1). Taxonomy (NCBI): domain Bacteria; kingdom Bacillati; phylum Actinomycetota; class Actinomycetes; order Streptosporangiales; family Thermomonosporaceae; genus Spirillospora; species Spirillospora sp. NPDC000708. The sequence goes on along the minus strand of NZ_JBEPCJ010000114.1, from coordinate 14,574 downwards.
AGGGTGGCGGGGTGGGTGTCCAGCGCCTGGGCGAGCCAGGTGGGCGTGGCCTGGTAGGGCGGCCCGGTGGAGCGGAGCCGCCAGAGGACGTCGTACTCCCAGCCCTTGAGGCGGCGTGCCTTGAGCGCGGCCTCGCGGCGCCGCCTGAGGAACGCGACGAGGGTCTGCATGCGGGTGATCGCGCCCTCGAGGTCGGGGTCGAGGTCCGCCAGTTCCCGGGACCAGTAGGCGATGTGCCGGTCGATCGAGTCCTCCACACCGCGAAGATACTATCTTCTCCGATAGTATGGTTTCGTAGTAACAGAGAGTGAGGACTCCCCCATGCCTTTGTGGCCCCCCGGATTCGCCGGCCGGATCGACGAACGCACCATCGACAGCCGGCTGCTGCGCGGCAACCCCCTCGGGGACCCGCACAGCAGGCCGCTGTGGGTGTACACGCCCCCCGGCTACGACGACGAGCCCGAGCGCCGCTACCCGGCCGTCTACATGCTGCTCGGCTTCGCCGGCACGCTCCCGGCCTGGAGCAACCAGCCCGGCGCCTTCCGCACCTCGGTGCCGGTCGCCACCGACGCGCTGTTCGCCCGCGGCGAGGCACCGCCGATGATCATGGTGTTCGTGGACGCCTGGACCACCTACGGCGGCAGCCAGTACGTCGACTCCGCCGGAACCGGCCGCTACCACTCCTACCTGTGCGAGGAGGTCGTCCCCTGGGTCGACGCCCGCTACCGGACGCTCGCCGACCGCGACCACCGCGCGGTCGCCGGCAAGTCCAGCGGCGGGCTCGGCGCCATGGTCACCTCGATGCTGCGCCCCGACCTGTTCGGCGCGTTCGCCACCCACTCGGGCGACTCCCTGTCCGAGGCCCAGTACATCCCGCACTTCCTGCACGCCGTCCGCCACCTGCGCGCCTACGACGGCGACATCTTCGCCTGGTGGCGCGACTTCGGCTCCCGCGTCGCCTTCACCAAGGAGGAGGACCTGCGGCTGCTGGAGATCCTCGCGGTGTCGGCGTGCTTCTCACCGGACGCCGACGGCACGCCCGTGCTGCCGTTCGACCCCGTCACCGGGGCGCTGCGGCCCGAGGTGTGGGAGCGCTGGCTGCGCTGGGACCCCGTCCGGATGGCGCCCGCGCACGCCGAGGCGCTGCGGTCCATGCGCGCGATCTGGATCGACGCGGGGACCCGCGACGAGTGGTTCCTCGACCTCGGCGCCCTGGCCTTCCGCGAGGCGGTGCGGCGGGCCGGTGTGCCCGACGACACCGTCCGGTTCGAGCTCTTCGAGGCGGGCCACACGGCGATCGAGTACCGCCATCCCCAGGCCCTCGCCTGGCTGGCGCACCGCCTCGCGCCCGGAGAGCACCGCCTCGCGCCCTGAGCGCGCCGGCGGAGCCCGGCGGCCCGTAGGCTTCCGTACATGATCGATCAAACGGCGTCGTACCTGTCCGGGCTGTTCTCGCTGGAGGGCAGGACGGCGGTGGTGACCGGCGGAAGCTCCGGGATCGGGCGGGCCATCGCGGTGGCGCTGGCGCGGGCGGGCGCGTCCGTCGTCGTGGTCGCGCGGCGCGAACCCGAACTCGCCGACACCGTCCGGGAGCTGGAGTCCCACGGCTGCCGGGGGGCCCGGGTCAGCGCCGACCTCGGGTCCCGCGCCGGCGTCGCGGACGCGGCGCGGGCCATGGCGGAGCCGTTCGGCGAGCCCGACGTGCTCGTCAACGCGGCGGGGATCAACCTGCGGCCGCCGATGGACGAGCTCGGCGAGGACGTGTGGGACGCGACGATGGCGGTGAACCTGGACGCCCCGTTCCTGCTCGGCCAGCGGTTCGGGCCGGGCATGGCCGAACGCGGCTACGGACGGCTGATCCACATCGCCTCGCAGCAGGCGTTCCGGGCGTTCGTCACCAGCGGCGCCTACGGGGTGTCGAAGGCGGGGCTGGTCGCGCTGGCCCGCTCGCAGGCGGAGGCGTGGTCGGCGCGGGGCGTCACCGCCAACACCCTCGTGCCGGGTTTCGTCCTGACGCCGCTGAACGCGCGGCTGCAGGACGACCCGGCGCGGGTCGAGGCGCTCGCCGCGCGGACGATGACCGGCCGCAACGGCCTCGCCGAGGACTTCGCGGGCGCGGCGGTGTTCCTGGCGTCGCCGTCGGCGTCCTACGTCACCGGGCAGGCGATCTTCGTGGACGGCGGGTTCTCCGTCCACTGACCCGCCCCCGGGCGGGCGCGCGCCGGGCGGGTCACTGCCACAGGCCGGTGGCCTGGACGGCGTCGGCGGGGTCGGTGGCGTGCACGATCCCGGCGACGGGCCGGCCGTCCTCGTCGTGGACCAGCCAGCCGCCGAGCTGCACGACCGGGACCCGCCCGGCGCGCATCGCCAGCGCCAGCTCCGACAGCGTCCCCCAGGACCCGCCGACGACGATGACGGCGTCGGCGGCGTTGACGATCACGTTGTTGCGGGCCTGGCCGAGCCCGGTCGGCAGCACGACGCTCAGGTCGGGGCCGGCGGCGGACCGGTCGGCGGCCGGCAGCACCCCGACCACGGTCCCGCCGGCCGAGCGGGCGCCGGCCGCGGCGGCGGCCATGACGCCGCCGTGCCCGCCGCAGATCAGCACGGCGCCGCGGCCGGCGAGCAGCCGGCCGGTCTCGTGGGCGCGGTCCCAGTCCCGTTCGGTGCACTCGGCCGGGCCGCACACCGCCACCTGGACGGCCACGGCCGGCTACTCGGCGCCGTGCCGGGCGGCGATCCGGTCGATCACCGCGGCGAGGTCGAAGTCCTTGCCGGTCAGGCCGCCGGCGCTGTGGGTGGACAGCGCGAACGTCAGCGTCCGCCACCGGATGTCGATGTCGGGGTGGTGGTCGGCGTCCTCGGCGGCCCGGGCGACGTCGTCGACCACCGCGATCCCCTCCGCGAACGACGGCGCCTTCACCTCCCGGCGGATCTCGTCGCCGTGCCTGCTCCAGGCGGGCAGGTCGCGCAGGCGGTCGGCGACGGCGGCGTCGTCGAGCGTGTCGGCCATCGGTGGTCACTCCCTGTCGTCGGGTCGCTGCGGTCTCCTTCCCCGAGTACATCACGGAACCCGCGGGTTCCCGTGGCGCGGGTCACGCGCCACGGGAACGCGCGTCACGCCGTTCCGGACGCGCCGGTCGACAGGTCGTACAGGGTGACGCCGCCGACGGACGTCGCCGTGAAGGTCGCCGCGACCCATTGGCTGATCTTCTGGGCGTCGTCGCTGCCGCTGCCTCCGCCGCGGCCCGTCATCATCCCGCCGCCGCCGACGAAGTAGTGGATCCTTCCCTGGCGGACGAGCCGCTGGAACCGCGCGAGGGTGGGGGCGGGGTCGGTGCCGTTGAAGCCGCCGACCGCCATGACCGGCTCACCGGAGGCGAGCTGGTAGCCGGCGGCGGTGTTCGACCCGACCGCGGCCGCCGCCCAGGTGTATGACTTCGCGCCGGCCTTGAGTGCGGCGGTGACCTGCGCGCTGGGAGTTCCGGCGTTCAGCAGGCCGCCCGGGCCGCCGCCGGCGCCGCCGGGGCGTCCGCCGCCGAACCCGCCGGGCGCCGTGCCCTGGGAGGCGCCAGCCCCGTTTCCCTGGCCGGGGAAGCCGCGTCCGGGGACGCCGGCGCCGGGCTGCCCGCCCTGCGGCGGCGCGAACCCCTGGCCGCGGTTCCAGCCGCCGCCGGGACGGCCGGCGCCGCGTCCTCCGGCCGGTCCCCCGCCCGGTCCGCCGCGTCCGGGTCCGAAGCCACCGGAGGTGCGGGGGCCGGCGGTGACGATCGCCCCGGTGTGCGGGGTGCCGGCCGTCTCCACCGCGTACGCTGCGGGCCCCGCCAGGGACGCGGCGGTGGCCAGGACCAGCACGGCGGCCAGCAGCGGCCCGCGCAGCAGCCGGACGCCGGCGAGCGCGGCGGCCGCGACCAGCCCGGCCGCGACGATCGCCGGGCCGAGCCAGGGGTGCCAGCCGGGGGCGCGGCCGAGCAGCACGTACGCCCACACGGCGGTGACGGCGACCGTCACCGACAGGAACGCGGCGCCCTCGGTGGTGCGGCGCCGCTCCCACAGCAGCGCGGCGCCGATCCCGACCAGGGCGGCGACGGCGGGGGCGAGCGCGACGGTGTAGTACTCGTGGAAGATGCCCTGCATCTCGCTGAAGACCGCGCCGGTGAGCAGCAGCCACCCGCCCCACACCAGCAGCGCGGCGCGGGCCGGGTCGGTGCGGGGCGCGCGGCGGGTGACCCACAGCCCCGCGGCCAGCAGGACCAGCGCGGCGGGCAGCAGCCAGGAGATCTGGCCGCCGATCGCGGCGCCGAACATCCGGCCGACGCCGGCGTCCTGGTTGAGGTTGCCCAGGCCGCCGGTCTCGTCGCCGTTGAGGCGGCCGATCCCGTTGTAGCCGAGCGCCAGTTCCAGGACGGAGTCGTGCTGGGATCCGCCGATGTAGGGGCGGGACGAGGCGGGCACCAGCGCCACGGCCAGCACCCACCAGCCGGCCGACGCCACCAGGGCGGCGCCGGCGAGGACCAGCTGCCACAGCCGCCGCCGCACGGGCGCGGGAGCGGTGACCAGGTACACCAGCGCGAACACCGGCACGACCAGGAACGCCTGCAGCATCTTGGCCAGGAACCCGGTGCCGACGAACGCGGCCGCGGCCAGCAGCCAGCGGGTGCTCGCGTTCTCCTGGGCGCGGATCGCGGCGTAGGCGCCGGCGGTCAGCAGCAGCACCAGCAGCGCGTCGGGGTTGTTGAACCGGAACATCAGCGCGGCGACCGGGGTGACGGCGAGCGCCGCCCCGGCCAGCAGCCCCGCCCAGGCGGGGAACCGGCGCCGGACCGCCGCGTACAGCGTCGCGACGGTGGCGACGCCCATCAGCGCCTGCGGGACCAGGATGCTCCAGGAGTTCACCCCGAAGATCCGCGCGGCGATCTCCATCGGCCACAGCGCGGCGGGCGTCTTGTCGACGGTGATGGCGTTGGCGGCGTCGGAGGAGCCGAAGAAGAACGCCTTCCAGCTGGTGGCGCCGGCCTGGACGGCGGCGGAGTAGAACGCGTTGGCCCATCCGGACGCGCCGAGGCCCCACAGGTACAGCACGGCGGTCGCGGCGAGCAGGGCGAGCAGGGCGGGCCGCGCCCACGCGGGGTCGGCGGCGGGTCCGCGCCACAGGCGGCGCAGGGCCCGGCGGGGGCGGCCTCCCCGCCCGTCCAGGGTGCGGTGGGCGGGCGGGGAGGCCTGGATCGTGGAGGTCATCGTGGGATATCCCAGGGGTCAGCCCAGCTTGTACAGCTGGGCGCCGGTGGAGCCGGACGACGCGGAACCGGACTGCGAGGCGCCCGACTGCGAGGCGCCCGACTGCGAGGTGCCGGACGAGGAGGTGCCGCCGTATTCGGAGGGGTCGACCAGGGTGCCGTTCTTCTGCACCCAGGCGGTGACGGAGGAGTTCCCGCCGCCGGGGCCCATGCCGCCGCCGAGCATGACGTAGCGCAGCCTGCCGTCCTTGACGTACTTCTGCAGCTTGGCGACGGTCATCGCGGGGTCGGAGCCGGTGAAGCCGCCCATCGCGATGACGGGGCGTCCGGTGCTGAGGATGATCGAGCTCGCGGACTGGGCGCTGGAGACCGCCACCAGCCAGGTCGCGCTCCCCTGGTTCTTCTCCAGGTAGGAGATCATCTGAGCGCTGACCTCGCCGCCGGGGCCGCCGCCGAACCCGCCGAACCCGCCGCGTGCGCCGCCGGACCGCTGAGAGCGGTCACCGCGCGTCCACGGCATCTGCCCGCCGCCCGAGCCGGAGCCCTGGCCCGCGGAGCCTTCCCCGGCGGGGGTCTGCCCGCCGGGTGCGGCGCCGGGCGCCCCGCCGGGCAGCCGACCGCCCGGCACGCCGCCGGGCGGCTGGCCGCCGGGGAAGCCTCCCCTGAACCCGCCGGGCATGCCGCCGGGCATGCCGCGCATGCCTCCGGGACCGCCGAATCCGGTGGACGGCCCGGCCTGCGGGTTGCTGCCGTTGGAGGCGGTGGACGCGGCCGACACCGCGTAGGCGCCCGGCCCGGCCAGCGTCGCGACGGCGGCGAGGACGGTCCCGGCGACGACGGCGCGGGTGCCGGCGCGGCGGACGAAACGGCCCAGCAGCAGCGCCGCGATCGAGACCGCGGTCGCGGCGAGGATCGTCCAGCGCAGCCAGGGGTGCCAGGACGGGGTGCGGTTCAGCAGGGCGAACGCCCACGCTCCGGTCACGGCGATCGCGACCGCCCCCACCAGCGGCCGCACCCGGCTCCAGCGGGCCTCGCCGCGGTCCGCGCGGAACAGCAGGACGGCGCCCGCGCCGGTCAGCGCGGCGATCGCGGGGCCGAGAGCGGTGGTGTAGTAGGGGTGGAAGGTGCCTTCGGCGAAGCTGAAGATGACGTAGTGGACGGCGAGCCAGCCGCCCCACAGCAGCAGCGCGGCGCGGGCGAGGTCGGTGCGGGGCCGCTTCCACAGCAGGACCAGGCAGGCGACCAGCGCGATCACGGCGAACGGGATCAGCCAGGAGATCTGGCCGCCGACGATGTCGTTGAACAGCCGTCCGGCGCCGGACCGGCCGCCGAAGGAGGCGCCGCCACCGGGTCCGCCGCGTCCGCCGCCGGGGCCGTTGTTCTCGCCGAAGACGCGGCCGAGGCCGTTGTAGCCGATGACCAGGTCCCAGACGGTGCCGTCGGTGCTGCCGCCGATGTAGGGGCGGCTGCCCGCGGGGACGGCGTCGACGATCAGCATCCACCACGACGACGAGACGGCGAGGACGGCGCCGGCGGCGACCAGGTGCCCGAGGCGCCGCACGATCCCGGGACGTCCGGCGATCAGGTAGACCAGCGCGAACGCGGGGACGACCAGGAACGCCTGCAGCATCTTGGTGTTGAAGCCGCAGCCGACCAGGAACGCCGACAGCAGCAGGGGCCGCAGCCGCCCGGTCTCGACGGCGCGCTGGCACGCCCACGCGGCGGCGACCAGCAGCAGCACCAGCAGGGTGTCGGGGTTGTTGTCGCGGTTGATCGCGACGGTGATCGGGGTGAGGGCCAGCACGGCGGCGGCGATGAGCGCGGCGGGGTGCCCGAACGCGCGGCGCACGGTGGCGTGCAGGATCGCCACGGCGGCGACGCCCTCGATGACCTGCGGGAGCAGCAGGGCGGGGGTGCCGAACCCGATGACGCGGGCGGCCAGCTCCTGCGCCCACAGCGCCATCGGCGGCTTGTCGACGGTGATGTAGTTGCCGGCGTCCAGGGAGCCGAAGAAGAACGCCTTCCAGCTCTGGGTGCCGCTCTTGACGGCGGCGGAGTAGTAGCTGTTGGCGTAGCCGCCGGAGTTCAGGTCCCAGGCGTACAGGGCGGCGGCTAGGGCCAGCACCGCCCACAGCGCGGGGCGCGACCATGCGGGGTCGCCGGGGCCGCCGAGCAGGATCCGGCGGATCCTTCCGCGGGGCGCGGGCGCCGCGGTTCCGGTGGGCGGCGCGGGGAGCGTCTGGGTCATGACAGGTTTCCTCCGGTCTCCCCGGCGGCCGGCGCGCGGCCGTCCCGGGAGATCGTGACGTCGGTGCGGAGGGCGGCGTGCGGATCGTCGGTGCGCGGGTCGCCGGCGGGCGGGGAGCCGGCGCCTGCGTCGCGGTCCGCCAGGCGGCGGGGGTGGAAGATCCAGGCGCGCATCAGCAGGAACCGCACCAGGGTGGCGACGGCGTTGGCGGCGATGAGCGCGCCGACCTCGACGGCGCGGGACGCGCCGGGCGCGGCGGCGTGCAGCAGCGCGAGCCCGCCGGTGGACAGCGCGAGGCCGAGCAGGAACGCCAGGCCGCCTTCGAGCTGCTGGCGCAGGGCGCGGCCGGTGCCGGTGACGCCGAAGGTGAAGCGGCGGTTGGCGGCGGTGTTGCCGACGGTGGTGATGATCAGCGACAGCGCGTTCGCCCACAGCGGGCCCATGACCAGCCGCAGCAGGACGAACAGGACGAGCTGCGCGACGGTGCTGATGGCGCCGATGACGGCGAAGGCGGGCAGTTGCCGCGCCATCCCGGCGGGCAGCGCGTCGCCCGCGGAGGGTGCGGCGGGGGCGCGGCGGCCGCCGACGGGGGCGCGGAACGCGCCGGTGAGCATGCGGCGGGCGACGCGGGCCATGCCGCGCAGGTCGTCGCGGGCGGTGCGGACGACGTCGACGCGGGAGTCGGGGTCGTCGACCCAGTCGACGGGGACCTCGTGGATGCGCAGCCCGTTGCGTTCGGCGAGCAGCAGCAGCTCGGTGTCGAAGAACCACTCCTCGTCCTCCACCGACGGCAGCAGCGCCTGCACGATCTCGGTGCGGGCGGCCTTGAAGCCGCACTGGGCGTCGGAGAAGCGGGCGGCGAGGGTGGTGCGCAGCAGCAGGTTGTAGCAGCGGGAGATGACCTCGCGGCGGGGGCCGCGCACGACGGCGGACCCGCGGGTGAGCCGGGACCCGATGGCCAGGTCGCTGTGCCCGGAGATCAGCGGCGCGACCAGCGGAAGGAACGCGTCCAGGTCGGTGGACAGGTCGACGTCCATGTAGGCGACGACGTCGGCGTCGCTGGTGCCCCACACGTGCCGCAGGGCGCGTCCTCGTCCCTTCAGCTCCAGGTGGACGGCGTTGACGTGGTCGAGCCGCGCCATCAGGTCCCGGGCGGCGCGCCAGGTGCCGTCGGTGCTGGCGTTGTCGGCGATGGTGATGCGGAACGGGTAGGGGAAGGTGTCGGCCAGGTAGGCGTGCAGCCGCCGCACGCTCGCGGCCAGGACGCGTTCCTCGTTGTAGACGGGGATGACCACCTCGACCAGCCTTCCCCGCCCGCCGTGGTCGTGCACGGGCGGGGGCGGCCCGGCGGGCGTGCCCCGTTCGGTGACAAGGTGACTCATGGGACCGAGGTTCGGGTGCGGGTGTGGGAAGCCCCTGAGCCGTGGATTAACGCGGTATGAGAAACCCGCGCGGCCTGCGGATCCACCCTGCGGGTGGTCGGTCGCGGGTGGTCAGTCGCGGGGTGCGCCGGTTCCGGGGAGGCGGACGCGGGCCAGCGCGCCGCCGCCCTCGGCGGGTTCGAGGTCGACGCTGCCGCCCGTCTCGGCGACGACGCGGGCGACGATCGACAGGCCGAGCCCGGAGCCGGGCAGGCTGCGCGCCGACGGGGACCGCCAGAACCGCTCGAACACGTGCGGCAGGTCGGCGGCGGGGATGCCGGGGCCGTGGTCGCGGACGGTCAGCTCGCCGCCGGCGAGCCGGACGGTGACGGTCCCGGCGGGCGGGGAGAACTTCACGGCGTTGTCCAGCAGGTTCACCACGGCGCGTTCCAGCGAGGCGGGGTCGCCCTGGACGTACCAGGGCTCGGTGTCGGCCCGGACGGTCAGGCCGGGGCCGCGCAGCCGGGCGCGTTCGACGGCGCGGTCCACGACGTCGTGCAGCGCGACGGTCTCCTGGACGGGTTCGGCCTCGTCGGGCCGGGCGAGTTCCAGCAGGTCCCCGACCAGGCTGGACAGCTCGTGCATCTGCGCCTTGACGCTGACGAGCAGGTTGTGGCGGGCGGCGGCGGGCAGGTCGCGGCCGGTGGCCTCGGCGCGCAACAGCAGGTCGATGTTGGTGCGCAGGCTGGTGAGGGGGGTGCGCAGCTCGTGCCCGGCGTCGGCGATGAGCTGCTGCTGCCGTTCGCGGGAGGCGGCCAGCGCGCCGGTCATGGCGTTGAAGGAGCGGCTGAGCCGGGCGATCTCGTCGGTGCCCTCGGCGGGGATGCGGGTGCCGAGGTCCTCGGTGCGGGCGATGTGCTCGACGGCGCCGGTCAGCTCGTCGACGGGCCGCAGCGACGCGCGGGCGATCATCAGGCCGGCGCCGGCGGACACCAGCACGCCGAGGGCGGTGACGGCGACCAGCAGCAGCGCGAGGTTGTCCAGCGGTCCCTCGACCTCGTCCAGGGACAGCGCGACCGACAGCGCGATGGGGGTGCCGTCGGCGGCGTGGGTGGGGAAGGTGAGGATCCGCACGTCCTCGGTCTTGCCGCTCGGGCTGACGCCGGTGCCGTCGTGCAGGGCGCGGTCGCCGTCGCCGCGGGCGACGGCGGCGTCGGCGGCGGTGACCTTCAGCGAGCCGGCGTCGGGGATCGTGCAGGGCCGCCCCTGCGCGTTGATCACCTGGACGATCTCGTAGGGGCCGAACACCCGGCCGTCGCCGGTGCCGGTGGTGGCGTCGGCGCGGCAGTCCATCAGCGCGGCCTCGACCTGCCGGCCCAGCATCCGCTGGACGCCGCGGCCGGGCCCGCCGGGGCCGCCGGGCGCGCCGGGGGCCTCGGGGCCGGGCGGGGTGGAGAAGGAGCCGAGGCGGCGGTCCAGCTCGTGGTAGAGCTGGTTGCGGGTGAGGTACCAGCCGGCGGCGGCGCACACGGCGACGGCGAGCGCGACGGCGACGGCGGTGAGCAGCGCCATCCGGGCGCGCAGCGTCAGCCGCCGCGTCATCGGCGGGCGCCCGGGCGTGCCGCGCCGGGACGCCGCCCGGCGGTCACGGGGACGCCGCCGTCCGCAGGACGTAGCCGACGCCGCGGACGGTGTGCACGAGCCGCGGCATCCCGCCGGCCTCGGTCTTGCGCCGCAGGTACATCACGTACACGTCGAGGGAATTGGAGGCGGGTTCGAAGTCGAAGCCCCAGACGGTCTCCAGGATCTGCTCGCGGGTGAGGACCTGGCGGGGGTGGGCCAGGAACATCTCCAGCAGCATGTACTCGGTGCGGGTGAGGGACAGGGGGCGGCCGGCGCGGGCGACCTCGCGGGTGAGGGTGTTCATCCGCAGGTCGTCGAAGGCCAGGACGTCCTCGCGGCGGGCGTCGCCGCCGGTGTCGGCGTTCATCGCGCTGCGGCGCAGCAGGGCCCGCACCCGCGCCAGCAGTTCGTCCAGCTCGAAGGGTTTGGCGAGGTAGTCGTCGGCGCCGGCGTCCAGGCCGGTGACGCGGTCGCCGACCATGTCGCGGGCGGTGAGCATCAGCACCGGCATGGTGGCGCCGAGGGCGCGCAGCCGCCGGCAGGTGGTCAGGCCGTCCATGCGGGGCATCAGCACGTCGAGCACGACCAGGTCGGGGCGGTCGGCCTGGACGCGTTCCAGGGCCATGGCGCCGTCGGCGGCCTCGGCGACCCGGTATCCCTCGAACTCCAGGCTGCTGGACAGCGATTCGCGGACGGCGGGCTCGTCGTCGACGATCAGTATCCGTGCGGCGGGCGCCGCCTGCGGGGTGCCGGGCTCCATGCACTCACCGTAAGCACCGCCGGTGAGGGCTCCGGCCGCGGGCGGGCGTTTCTCATGGATCTTTCAGAAAGTTCTGAGCGGGCCTTCAGCGGGGCGGAGCGCCGTCGGCCGGGCCGCGAAGGTCGCCGGGGAGGTCGCCGCGGACGTCGTCGGTGGCGTCGGCCCAGGGGTCGCCGTGCGCCGCGCCGGCCTCGGTGGTGCCGGCGATGTCGGTGGTGATGGTCTCGGCGGTGACGCGGACGACGACGGGGCCGGAACCGGTAGCCGTACCCGTCGCGGGGCCGGTTGCGGGCGTGGGGCGGGCGGCGGTGGTCCAGGTGGTGCGGGCCACGTCCACCACGACGTCGCGGGCGACGTCGAGGACCATGTCGCGCAGCACGTCCTTCATCGCGATCTTCAGGGCTTCGCGGAGCAGTTCGGCCATGACCACCTCGATCGCGGCGGTGGCGGCCTGCGCGGCGGCGCGGGCGGCCAGGTCGCGGGCGGTGCGGGCGAACGCGCCGCCCGCGGCGGCGGCCAGCAGCCCGCCGGCGGAGCGGGCGGCGTCGCGGGCGCCGGTGCGCTCGGCCAGGTCGCGGCCGGCGCCGACGGCGGCGCCGGCGATCGGGGTGAGCTCGGCGGCGATCGCGTTGAGCTCGGCGGAGCCGCGGGCGCGGTCGCGCAGCGCGGCGGCCAGATCCCGGGCGGTCTCGCGGGCGGTCTCCCGGACGACGCGCCCGACGATGTCGCGGCCGGCGACCAGGGCGGCGTCGACGGCCGCGTCGGCGACGGCGTCGATCGCGGCGTCCACGACGGCGCGGGTGGCGGCCTGCACGGCGGGCGAGGCGGCGGCGGTGGTCATGGTGCGGCCCGCCATGTCCAGCGCGGTGGCGGTGGCGGCGCGGGCCAGGGGGCTGCGGGCGGCGAGGCGGCGCGCGGCGATCGCCATGGGGTGCCGGGCGGCCTGCTCGGCGAGGGTCATCGCGGCGGTGGCGGCCTCGACGGCGGGCGCGGTGGCGGGGTTGGCCTCGGCGGCGGCGCGGGCCTCCCGCACGGCCTTCTCCGCGGCGGCCGAGGCGGCCTTGACGGCGGCGTCGCGTGCGGCCTTCTCCACGGCCCGCATCACCGGGGTGCCGGCCATCTGCTCGACGATGCGGGCGGCGGCGAGGGACGCGGCGTCGCGGGCGGCGTGCCGGACGGGTTCGCTGACGGTGGTGGCGAGGCGGGCGGCGCCGCCGGCGACGGGCGCGAGCCCGTTCCACAGGTCTTCCAGGCGTTCGGCCGCGGCCCGGTCGGCGCGCTCGGCGAGGCCCCGCTCCGGCTCGTGCGGCCTGCGCGGTTCGCGCGGTTCGTGCGGCCGCTCGTCCCGCCGGTCCCTTTCGTCCACGGTCACGCCCCCCATCACGGTCCGCCGCCCCAAATCACCATACTTTCCGTTTACCCATTCCACTCCCCTTCGCCCGCGCTGCCGGTGTCCGCCGGTGTGCTCGCCGGTGCCGCCGTTAATCGCCTGGCCCGGGCGCGGGGCGGCCGGTAGGGTGGGCGCCGGAACCGAAAGGGGGGTGAGGTGCATGGCCGTCGTCGCGGTCGCTGCTGCGCGCAGCAGCCAGCCCGTCCTCATCTCCCGGGCCTCCGGCTGACCCGGGTCCGCTTCGTCCGGCGTGCTCGCCGAGGCCCCTTCATGCGAAGGGTTCCATTCCGTTGTCTTCTTTCGACGGGTCTCCCCTGTCCGCCTACGGCTGGGACGAGACCTTGGAGAACGTCTTCTCCGTTCACCGCGCGGCCGGGCTGGTGCCGGCGCGGGTCGCCGCGGTGGACCGCGGCCTGTGCGACGTGGTGACCGAGTCGGGTCCGGGCCGGGCGTCGGCCGGGGCGCTCGGGTCACCGGCCGATCCGGCGGCGGCGCCGTGCACCGGCGACTGGGCGGCGCTGCGGCCCGGCGGGCCGGACGGGCGTCCGGTGCTGGCGGCGCTGCTGCCGCGCCGCACCGCGATCGTCCGGTCGTCGGCGGCACGTGACTCGCACGGCCAGGTGCTGGCCGCCAACGTCGACACCGTCGCGATCGCGGTGCCGCTGGTGCCCGATCCCGTCCTCGGGCGCTTGGAGCGGCTGCTCGCGCTGGCCTGGGAGAGCGGCGCCCGGCCGGTGGTGGTGCTCACCAAGGCCGACCGGGTCGCCTCCGCCGCGGAGGCGCAGGCGGAGGTCGCGGCCGCCGCTCCGGGCGTGGACGTGGTGGCGTGCAGCGCCGCGACCGGTGACGGCGTGGACGTGGTCGCGGCGGTCCTGTCGGGCACGGTGGTGCTGGTCGGGCCGTCGGGCGCGGGCAAGTCCACGCTCGGCAACGCGCTGCTGGGCGCCGACGCGCTCGCCACGGGCGAGGTCCGGGCGTCCGACGGCAAGGGGCGGCACACCACCGTCCGGCGGGAGCTGCTCCCGCTGCCGGGCGGCGGCGTCCTGATCGACACGCCGGGGCTGCGGGGCGTGGGCCTGTTCGACGCCGGCGACGGCCTGCGGCGGACGTTCGCCGACATCGAGGAGCTGGCCGGCGGCTGCCGGTTCGGCGACTGCGCGCACCTCGGCGAGCCGGGCTGCGCGGTGCTGGCGGCCGTCGCGGACGGGTCGCTGCCGCAGCGGCGCCTGGACAGCTACCGCAGGCTGCTGTGCGAGAACGCGTGGATCGCGTCGCGGACCGACGCGCGGCTGCGCGCCGAGCGGCGCGACAAGTGGAAGGCCGTGCGCCGGTGGCAGCGCCAGATGTACAAGGAGAAGGGGCGCGACCGGTGAGCGGGGACTGGACGGTGCGCCCGGAGGCGGGCGCGGACGCTGCGGCGGTGCGCCGGGTCGTGGAGGCGGCGTTCCCGACGGCCGAGGAGGCCGATCTGGTGGACGCGCTGCGCGGTGACCCGGCGTGGTTGCCGGGCCTGTCGTTCGTCGCCGAGGACGAAGGCGGGCGGGTCGCCGCGTACGCGCTGCTGACGCGCTGCCGGGTCGGCGGCGCGGACGCATTGGCGCTGGCGCCGGTGGCGGTGCTGCCCGAGTACCAGCGGCGCGGCGCGGGCGGCGCGGTGGTCCGCGCGGCGCTGGCCGAGGCGGCGCGGCGGGGCGAGCGGCTGGTGGTGGTGCTGGGGCATCCGGCGTACTACCCGCGGTTCGGGTTCGTGCGGGCGTCGTCGCTGGGGGTGTCGGCCGGGTTCGAGGTGCCGGACGAGGCGCTGATGGCGCTGGTGCTGGCCGGCTCGTCCGGTCCGGTGCCGTCCGGGGTGATCGAGTACGCGGCGCCGTTCGGGGTGTGAGCGGGCGGGGGGGGGGGGGCGCCGCGGCGCCGGGGTCGCGGGCCCCCCGCGCGGACAGCCAGAACCCGACGGGCGT
>NZ_JBEPCJ010000113.1:0-30971 GCF_040299565.1 Spirillospora sp. NPDC000708 | reverse complement strand
CGGGAGGCTGTTTCGCGCGGAGCTCTAGCGGAGCGGGAAACAGCCTCCCGACCGTGACGGGGGTTCCAGGGGGTCGCCCCCCTGGGCTAACGCAGCAGGTTCACGATGGCCACGAGGCCGACGACGACGATGACGCCGCGGAGGACGAGGGGCGGGATGCGGCGGCCCACCTTGGCGCCGATGAAGCCGCCGACGGTGGAGCCCGCCGCGATCAGCAGTACCGCCCACCAGTTGATCCCGGTGTCGCCGAACAGCCAGGTGGCGATGAACATGATCGCCGCCGTGCCGTTGACGATGGCCGACAGCACGTTCTTGCTCGCGTTGAGCCGCTGGAGGTCGTCGTCCAGCATGATGCCGAGCAGTGCGATCAGCACGATGCCCTGCGCGGCGCCGAAGTAGCCGCCGTACATGCCGGCGAGCAGCACGCCGAGCCACAGCCAGGGCCCGCCGTGCGCGTGGCCGCCGCCGCCGTCCTCGCGCCGCGTGCGGATCCAGCTCTGGAGCCGGGGCTGGACGACGACGAGGATCAGCGCGATGACGATCAGGATCGGGACGATGAACTTGAACGCGGAGGCGGGCAGGCCGAGCAGCAGCAGCGCGCCGATCACGGCGCCGATCAGGGAGGCGCTGCCGAGCCGCAGCAGCCGGGCGCGCTGGCCCTTCAGCTCGGCGCGGTACCCGTAGGCGCCGGTGACGCCGCCGGGGACGAGGCCGATGTTGTTGGACACGTTCGCCACGACCGGTACGTAGCCGAGCGCCACCAGCGTCGGGAACGTGATCAGGGAGCCGGACCCCACGACGGTGTTGATGCCTCCGGCGGCGACCCCGGCCGCGAAGACCGCGGCCGCGTCCAGCAGGTTCAAGAGGGCCCCATCCCAGCGCTAGCGGTTGGCAACGGCGCTCATGATGGTAGGGACAGCGCAGCTCAGAACGGTAATGGGGGTGCCCGTTACCTGGTGGTCGGCCCGGAACGCCGGGAGGGGCGCGCTCAGCGGACGGCGCGCGCGTACCAGCGGCCGCCCTGCCTCTCGATGGTGAGCGGCAGGCCGAAGCAGTCCGTCAGGTGCTCGGCGGTGAACACCTCGTCGACCTTGCCCTGCGCGACGATCTCGCCCCGGCGCAGCAGCAGCGCGTGGGTGAAGCCGTCGGGGACCTCCTCGACGTGGTGGGTGACCATCGCCATCGTCGGGGCGGTGGGG
Source organism: Spirillospora sp. NPDC000708 (assembly GCF_040299565.1). Classification (NCBI taxonomy): domain Bacteria; kingdom Bacillati; phylum Actinomycetota; class Actinomycetes; order Streptosporangiales; family Thermomonosporaceae; genus Spirillospora; species Spirillospora sp. NPDC000708. The sequence continues at coordinate 29,772 of NZ_JBEPCJ010000113.1, read as the reverse complement.
TCGTCGGCGAGGACGGCGAGCCGGGCGACGAGGTCCTCGCGGCCGCCGAGGTCGAGGCCCGCGGCGGGCTCGTCCAGCAGCAGCAGTTCGGGGTCGGGCATCAGCGCGCGGGCGATCTGCACGCGCTTGCGCTCGCCCTCCGACAGGGTGGTGAACGTCCGGCTCATCAGCTCGGCGCAGCCGAGGGCGTCCAGCAGCGCGACGGCGCGGCTGACGTCGGTGGAGTCGTACTCCTCCTGCCAGCGGCCGAGGATGGCGTACGAGGCGGTCAGCACCAGGTCGATGACCTTCTCGCCGGCGGGGACCTTCTCGGCGAGCGCGGTGCTGGCGAGGCCGATGCGGGGCCGCAGCTCGAACACGTCGGTGCGGCCGAGCTCCTCCTCCAGGATCTCCACCGACCCCTCGGTGGGGTGCATCACCGCGGCGGCGACCTGCAGCAGCGTCGTCTTGCCCGCACCGTTGGGGCCGACGATGACCCACCGCTCGCCCTCGTTCACCGTCCACGTGACATCGCGCAGCAGGGCCGAGCCCCCGCGCTTGACCCCGACTCCGCGGAGCTGAAGTACCTCGCCGGCCATCGCGCGCCTTCGTCCCCATTCCCGGTGATCCCACCGGTCCCGGTCCGGACCGGTCCGTTCTCCAGGAAAGAACCTATGCGATGCCGGGCCTCCGCCGCCCCCCGGCTCCCCGCCGAGCCGCCCGTCCCGCGCGCACCGGAAGGGAGGAACGTCCCGCGGGCCCGATGGCAGTGGCGATCCGAGCGCTTATGGTGGATCGCATGTCCATTGGGGAGTGTCGGACGCGATGAGCTCGGACGGGATGAGCAGGGACGTGGCGACCGCGCTGGTCGCGTGGGGCAATGCCTGGCTGACGGGCAGCGTCGGCCTGGACGAGGCGGTGGACGCGGTCGAGAAGGCGGGGGGCCCGCAGATCCTCGGCGGCGAGCCCGCCGAGGTGACGCTGCGCCGCGGGCTCGGCGACCTGCGCGTCGGCGGGCTGACCGCGCTGCGGCTGGCGCTGCCCGAGCCGGGCGACCCGCTGGGGCTGACCGGCCCGGCCGAGTTCAACCGGTCCGCGATCGACGCGGGCGCGGCGGTGGTCGCGCTGCTCGGCGACCGGGCGATCGGGCTGGTCCCCGAGGAGGACCGGCGCGGCTCGTCGTACGTCGGGGTGCGCTGGACGACGCACGACGCGTCCGCGAACCCGCCGGACGTGCCGGGCCTGGCCGACGCCGACCGGCAGCTGACGCTGGCGATGCGGGACGCGACGGAGGCGCTGCTGGCGGTGGACGACGTGTCCGGGGTGCCGCCGGAGATCGCGGACGCGCTGGTCGACCTGCGCGACCCGCACCGCGGCGACCATCCGCTGGCGCCCGGGTATCCGCCGCGCGCGCACAGGGTGGCGGCGCTGGCGGGCCGGCTGGCCCTGGTCGTGGACCTGGCGCGGCGGATGGACGAGCGCGGCCTCACGGCCGACCAGATGCGCCGCCGGAGCGAGGCGCTGCGGCTGCTCGACCGGGCGGTGCGGCGGGCGCGGGTGGCCGCGTGCAACAGCGCGTTCGATCCCGTCCCGTAGGCGCCCTCTCCGGCGCGGTGATGAGAACGTGCCAAAAAGGAAAGCGGGACGTCCCCGGAGGGACGCCCCGCTTCAGTGCGCCGCGAGTGCTCAGGTGCGGACGACGAGGGTGTTGCAGATCTTGTCGGCGAAGGTCTGCTTGCGCTCGTCCCACAGCGGCCACAGGTAGCCGATGTCGCAGGCGATGCTGTCGGCGAAGTGGGCGAGGCGCCGGACGAAGGCGCCGCCGAAGCCGAGGACCTGCCCGGTCTGGGCGCTGACGACCTTGATGCCCATCTGGCGCTTGCCGATGGTCTGGCCGGTGGTGCCCTCCTGGTAGATCATCCAGATGCCGCCGCCGAAGCCGATGACGATGGCGACCAGCAGGAACAGCAGGCCGAGGAACGCGCCGCCGCCGCTGCCGCTGCCCATCAGCAGGAGGGCGATGAAGTAGAGGATGCCGACGGGCGCGCCGATGATCAGCCCGTCGATGATGGTGGCACCGGCACGCGAGCCCCACTCGGCCAGCTGGCCGGTCGAGCCGTAGTGGTGGTGGTGCACCTCCTGGTAGGCCGGCTGCGCGGCGGGCGGCTGGCCGTAGCCGGGCTGCGCGGCGGGCGGCTGGCCGTAGCCGGGCTGCGCCGCGGGGGGCTGGCCGTAACCGGGCTGCGCCGGCGGCTGGCCGTAGCCCGGCTGCGCCGGGGGCTGGCCGTAGCCGGGCTGCTGCTGACCGTATCCGGGCTGCTGGGCCGGGGGCTGGCCGTAACCGGGCTGCTGCTGTTGCCCGTACCCGGGCTGCTGCTGTTGCCCGTAGCCCGGCTGCTGACCGTACGGGTCGTAGGGGTTACCCACACTTGCTCCTTATTGATTGACCCTGTGGATATGTGACGCCCGCCGGACCCGGAGGGCTCCGCAAGTCTGACCGACGATCGACCGCGGCTCAAACCCGCAGAACACCGAACCGGACGAGCTGCCACAGCTCCGACCCGACGAGGGCGGCGCCGAGCATTCGGGCACGGGTCTTCGGCTGGAGTGCCCACCACCGTCCTCCGAGCCCCAGGGGGGCGAGGGCGACGGCGGCCGCACCGGTCAGGGCCAGCGGGTTCGCGAGGACGGCGCGGACCGGATGGCCCTCGCCCGCCTCGATGAACACGGTGGTCCCCCCGCACAGGGGACACGGGAGACCGGTGAGCGCCCGCAGGGGGCAGAGCACGCCGGGGTCGTGGAGGCGGTGGATCCATGAAACGCCGACGGCCGCAACGGCCATCGCCGCAACGCGCAGCAGCACGCCTCGTGGGCCGTGCCGCGCTGCGGTGAGGGTCCGGCTGACGAGCCGGCCGAGCGCACCCTCCGGTGCACCGGCGGCCGCCGCCCCGGGCGCTCCCCCCAACGAATCCTCCGCCTCGAAGACAAACGGCTGAGTGACCCGTATACCGGGTGCACCCGGAGGCGGGTCAAGTGCGGGCGACGATCCGCGACGCGACCGTTACCGAGGGCACGCTGAGCCCACCTCGGAGCAAGACTAGGACAAATCGCCAGCTACGCGGGCAGAGTTATGGGTTACGGATGCCACGAATCGCGTCGCGAGCAGCACGGGAACGCACGCGAGCGGACCCGGGAAGGCGGACACGGGAAGGCGGACACGGGCGGACGCGGGCGTACACGGGCAGGCGGACGCGGGCGGACGCGCACGGCCGTACGGGCGGCCGCGGGCGCGGCCGCGCCGGGTTCAGGACTGGGCCGCGGCGCCCACGGTCACGGGACCGCCGGCGTCGGCGTGGTACTCCGCCTCGACGACGTCCGCCACGACCGCGGTGATGTTGTCGGGGCCGCCGTTGGCCCGCGCCTCCTCGATCAGGGCGGCGACGGCGCGCTGCGGGTCGGCCTCCGCGGACAGCAGCTCGTAGATCCGCTGCGCGTCGACCGGGCCGCTGAGGCCGTCCGAGCAGAGCAGGTAGCGGTCGCCGAGGCGGGCCTCGCGCAGCCGCAGGTCGGGCTCGCGGTCGTCGCGGCCGTCCAGCACCCGGTACAGCACGTGCGACAGCCGCGACGTCTCGGCCGGGTCGGCGGTCTGCCCCGCCTGCTCGGCCTCCGCCTTGAGCAGCTCGTCCATCGTGTGGTCCTGGGTCATCTGGAACAGCTCGCCGTCGCGCAGCAGGTAGCCGCGGGAGTCGCCGATGTGCGCCAGGGCGACCGACTCGCCCGACCACAGCATCGCGGTGAGCGTGGTGCCCATCCGGCTCAGGTCGGGCCGCTCCTCGCGGACGATGCGCAACTTCTCGTTGGCCTCCGCGACCGCGCGGCCGAGGCTCTCGACCAGATCGTCACCATGGGCGCCGGTGTCCAGCGAGCGCAGCGAGCCGATGACGGTCGAGCTCGCGACCTCGCCGCCGGCATAGCCGCCCATGCCGTCCGCGACCGCGATCAACCGCGCACCGGCGTAGCCCGAGTCCTCGTTGTTCTCTCGGTTGCACCCGATGTCACTGCCTGCTGCGTACCTGATTGCTACGTTCATACCGATTTCGATGACGATCCTGTCAGAGGAGTTGTATCACTCACGAGCGGCCTCCCCGGCCCGGTCCGCGCCATCCCGGCCGGCACCGTCCCGGGCGGTGCCGTCCCGCCCGACGCCGTGCCGGACGGCGTAGAGCGCCGCCTGCGTCCGATCCTGCACTCCCAGTTTCATGAGCAGATTACTGACGTGCGTCTTGACCGTCTTCTCCGAGACCACGAGCGCGCGGGCGATCTCCCGGTTGGACCTCCCCCGCGCGATGTGCACGAGCACCTCCCGTTCCCGTTCGGTGAGCGCGCCCAGGCCGCGGTCGGCCGGCTCGCGCTCGGGCTCCGCGCGCAGCATCGCCTCCGCCGCGTCCGGGGCGAACAGCACATGCCCGTCGTGCACCGCCCTGATCGCCTGGACGAGGGCGCGCGGGTCCACGTCCTTGTACAGGTAGCCGGCCGCGCCCGCCTGCACCGCCGGCAGCACGTGCCCGCGCTCGGTGACGCTGGTCAGGATCAGCACCCGCGCCTCCACCCCCCGAGCCCGCAACTCCGTCAGCGCGGTCACGCCGTCGGCGCCCGGCATCTTGAGGTCCATCAGCACGATATCGGGCTTCAGCGATTCGGCCAGCGTCACCGCCGACGTGCCGTCCTCCGCCTCGCCGACCACCTCGATGTCGTCCTGGATGCCGAGGAACGTGCGCAGCCCCTGCCGGACGACCGGATGGTCGTCGGCGATCAGCACCCGGATCGGCGGCGCGGGCGGCGGCGTCACAGCGGCACCTCCAGCCGCACCGTCGTGCCGCGCCCGGGCGCGGCGTCGATGCCGAACGTCCCGCCGATCGAGCACGCCCGGTCGCGCATGGACGCGAGGCCGAGCCCGCCCTGCTGGTCGCCGTCGGACGCGGCGAACCCCGCCCCGTCGTCGGCGACCTCCAGCACGGCGCTGCCGTCCAGCACGCGCAGGCTCACGTCGACCGTCCGCGCCCCGGCGTGTCGCAGCGCGTTGTAGACGGCCTCCTGCGCGATCCGCAGCACGACCGCCTCCTGGTCCTCCGCCAGGACGACCGGTTCGCCCGCGGTGAACCGGACGGCGGTCTCGTGCGCCCGGTCCAGCACCTCGGCGTGCTTGCGCAGCGACGCGACGAGGCCGTCCGCGAGGTCGGCGGGGCGCAGCTCGAAGATGACCGCGCGCAGCTCGGCGAGCGCGTCGGCGGCGAGCCGCTCCACCTGCTCCAGCTCCTCGGCGGTCCGGACCGGGTCCTTCTCCGCCAGCGCGGCCGCGGTGCGCGCCGTCAGGCGCAGCGAGAACAGCTTCTGCGCGACGGCGTCGTGCAGCTCGCGGGCCAGCCGGTTCCGCTCGGCGACGACCGTCAGCTCGCGGTTGTGCTCGTAGAGGCGGGCGTTGGTGATCGCGATCGCGGCGTGCGCGGCGAACAGCGCGAGCAGGTCCTCGTCGTCCTGGGTGAACCCGCCGGGCCGCTTCTTGTTGGCCAGGAAGATGATGCCGAGGACGTCCTCGCCGTCCTTGATCGGCACGCCCAGGAAGTCCTTCAGCACGGGGTGCGCGACGGGCCAGCCCTCGAACTCGGGCTCGCGGCGGATGTCGGCCAGCCGCTTCGGCGTGTCGCCGCGCAGCATCGCCGCGAGCATGCCGTGCTGGCGGGGCAGCGGGCCGATCCGCTCCCAGTCCTCGTCGGAGACGCCCTCGACCACGAACTCGGCGAACGAGCCCTCGTCGTCGGGCACGCCGAGGGCCGCGTACCGGGCGTCCAGCAGCCGCGCGGCGGCCCGGACGATCACCTGCAGCACCTCGTGGACCGACAGGTGGCGGGTGACGGCGAGCACGGCGGAGCTCACCGCGTGCAGGGTCGCGCCCTGCCCGGCTCCGAGCCCTTCCGCGTCGCCCATTCCGGCCTCTCGTCTCCCCCTTAGCGCGCCCTTCGACGCGCACATGTGAAGACCGTACTCGGTTTTGCCGCCGCGCCTCCGGACGCGAGCGCCGGCAAGGGGGTCCGGGAGTCCTAAGACCATTTGCGGAGCGGGCCCGGGGGCCGATGGCCGATGCCGTATCGCGGCCCGCTTCCTAGCGTCGAGGGCATGAAGACGGCCGCTGGAAAGACAGCACTGATCACTGGAGGATCCCGGGGGCTCGGCCGGGCGCTGGCCCGCGAGCTCGCCGGGGACGGCTGGGCGCTCGTCATCGACGGCCGCGACGCCGCGGCGCTGGAGGCCGCGGCCCGGGAGATCGGCGGCGACGTCACCGCGATCGCCGGGGACGTCGCCGACGCCGCGCACCGCGCCGACCTCGCCCGCGCGGTCTCCGGCGGGCTCGACCTGCTCGTCAACAACGCGAGCACCCTCGGGACGACGCCGCTGCCCCGGCTCGCCGACCAGCCGGTGGCCGACCTCGCCGCGACGTACGCGACGAACGTCCTCGCGCCGCTCGCGCTGATCCAGGCCGTCCTGCCGCTGCTGCGTGACCGGCAGGGCGCGATCCTCAACGTCTCGTCGGACGCCGCGGTCGAGAACTACGAGACGTGGGGCGGCTACGGGTCGTCCAAGGCGGCGCTGGAGCAGCTGTCCAACGTGCTCGCGGCGGAGGAGCCGTACGTCCGCGTCTGGTGGGCGGACCCGGGGGAGATGCGCACCGACATGCTGCGCGCCGCCGGCGAGGACGCCGACGCCGCGCCGCCGCCCGAGGAGGCCGCCGCCGCGTTCCGCCGGCTCGTCGACGGCCGTCCCGCCAGCGGCCGGTACCGCGCCGCCGACCTGGCGGCCGCGCGATGACCACGGTCCTCGAACCGGACGAGGCCGCCGCCGGGGAACGGCCGCGCCAGGGGGTGCTGGACGGCGGGTACCGGGTGGCGACCCTCGGGATCGTCCTCGTCGTCACCCTCCTGGCGTTCGAGTCGATGTCCGTCGGGACCGTCATGCCCGCCGTCGCGAAGGACCTCGACGGGCTGTCGCTGTACGCGTGGGGGTTCAGCGCGACGCTGATCGCGAGCCTGCTGTCCACCGTGCTGGCGGGCGGCTGGGTCGACCGGTCCGGCCCGGCCCGCCCGTTCATGATCGGCCTCGCGGTGTTCGTGGCCGGGCTCGCGGTCGCCGGCGCCGCGCCGACGATGTGGCTGTTCGTCGCCGGGCGCGCGGTGCAGGGCCTCGGCTCCGGCGTCCCGATGGTCGCGCTGTACGTGGTCATCGCCCGCGTCTACCCCGAGCACCTGCGGTCCCGGGTGTTCGCCGCGCTGTCGGCCGCGTGGGTGCTGCCGTCGCTGGTCGGCCCGGCCGTCGGCGGCGCCGTCGCCCAGCACCTCGGCTGGCGCTGGGTGTTCCTCGGCCTGATCCCGCTGGTCATCCCGCCCGCGCTGCTGCTGACGCCGACGCTGCGCGGCGTCCGGCGGTCCGAGGCCGCGCCGGACGGCCCCGGCCGGACCCGCTACACGGCCGCCATCGCCGCCGCCGCGGGCGCCGGGCTCCTCCTCTACGGCCTCGGACGCACCGGCTGGGCCATGGTGCCCGCCGCCCTGATCGGCCTCGCCGGGCTCGGCTACGGGCTGCCCCGGCTGCTGCCCGCCGGGACCCTCCGGATGCGGCGCGGGCTGCCCAGCGTCGTCGTCGTCCGCGGCCTGCTGTCCGGCGCGTTCTTCGGCGCCGACTCGTTCATCCCGCTGACCCTCACCTCGCTGCACGGGTTCAGCCCCACCAAGGCCGGGATCGTGCTGACCGTCGGGGCGCTCGGCTGGTCCGCCGCGTCCCAGATCCAGGGCCGGTCCAAGCGGTCCCGCGAGTTCTTCGCGCTGCTCGGCGCGGTGCTCGTCGCCGCCGGGATCGTCGCCGTGACCGTCGCGCTCCAGCTGTCCGGCTGGGCCGCCGTGCCCGCCTGGATCGTCGGCGGCGCCGGTATGGGCTTCGCGATCGGCAGCCTCAGCGTCCTGATGCTGGACCTGTCCCCCGAGGACGAGCAGGGCGTCAACTCCTCGGCCCTGCAGATCGCCGACACCCTCGGCTCGTCCCTCGTCGTGGGCGCCGCGGGCGCGCTCGTCACCGGCTTCGGCACCGGCCGCCTCCACCCGGGGCTCGCCGCCGCCGGGGTCATGTTCGCCGCGATCGCCGCCGCCGGCGTCGTCGCCGCACTCCGCCTGGAGGCCCGGAAATGACCGACATCATCGACTTCACCCTGCCGCCCGACCTCGAAGCCCACGAGCCGCCCGAGGCCCGCGGCCGCACCCGGGACGGCGTCCGCCTCCTCGTCGGCCGCCGCGCCACGGGCGAGGTCTCCCACCACGGGTTCCGGGACCTGCCGTCGCTCCTGGACCCCGGCGACCTCCTCGTGGTCAACACCTCCGCCACGCTGCCCGCAGCCGTCCGCCTCGACCGCATCAGCGTGCACTTCTCCACGCCCCTGCCCGGCGACGGCGACGACCGCGACTGGATCGTCGAGCTCCGCCGCCTGTCCGGCAAGGCGAGCCTCCCCTACGACGGCGGCAGCCCCGGCGAATGGATCCCGATGCCCGGCGGCGTCACCCTCACCCTCATCGGCCGCCGCACCGACCGGCTCTGGCAGGCCCGCCTCAGCACCGACGTCGTCCCCTACCTGCGCGGCCACGGCGTCCCCATCCGGTACGGGCACGTCCGCCGCGACTGGCCCACCTCCGCGTACCAGACCGCCTTCGCCCACGACCGCTCGACGGGCAGCGCCGAGATGCCCAGCGCCGCCCGCCCCTTCACCCCGGACCTCGTCACCCGCCTGGTCTCCCGCGGCGTCCTGATCGCCCCGATCACCCTGCACACCGGCGTCGCGTCGCCCGAGGCCCACGAACCCCCCTACGCCGAGCGCTACGAGGTCCCGGCCGCCACCGCCGCGCTCGTCGGGCACGTCCGCTCCCATGGCGGACGGGTCGTCGCCGTCGGCACCACCGCCGTCCGCGCCCTGGAGACCGCCGTGGACGCCTCTGGACACGTCCAGGCGTCCTCGGGATGGACCGAGCACGTCGTCACCCCGGAAGGCGGCGTCCGCGCCGTCGACGGGCTTCTCACCGGCCTCCACGAGCCGCGCTCGTCGCACCTGATGATGCTCACCGCCATAGCCGGCCACGCCCTCCTCACCGCCACCTACGAGGCCGCCCTGGACGAGGGGTACTTGTGGCATGAATTCGGTGACCTGAACCTGCTACTTCCCTAGAGACGGCGACCAGCAGAGGTGCGCGGGGATCCCGTCGGTCATGAAGCTCTCCTCGAACGGCTCCCACGGCCCGGGATGGTCGATGACGTGCACGCGTCGCCCCGCCGGCTCGCCCCGCCCCGCAGGCAACTCGGGACGGGCCGAGCCCGCCGTGAGCCCGGCCCGCCCCGCAACCGCGAGGATCGTCTCGGCGTCGAACGGCCCGGTCAGCGCGATGTCGAATTGCTCGGGATCCAGACGGCGCAACAGCGCCTCGACCACGTCCCGGTCCACCGCACGCGCGCGCGCCGCCTTGATGAGGTCCTCGAACGCGTCCGCCGCGCTCTCAGGGTCGTCGCCCCACGCCAGGAAGGACTCCTCGACCTGGTGGTCGCGCCCCACACCGCCACCGCCGTCCTCCAGGCCGTCCGGATAGTCCGTACGCGCCCACGCCGAGCCGTCCCACCAGTAGACGTACTGGACGATGTGCTCCTCGCGCATCATCTCCGCCAGCCACTCCCAGGGCAGCCACGCCGGGCCGCCGGCCAGCAGGTCGATGGGCGGCACCTGGTGCCGGGTCTCGCTGTAGTCGACGTCGTAGCCGTACAGGATCGCCCGGCCGCCCTCGACCCAGCTCATCCCGTGCCAGCCGTTGCCGACGTCCTCGGTGCGCACCCCGTCGTCCCGCACCTCCGCACCCCACCCCGGGGTGCCCACGCTGAGCATGGCCGTGGCGCACGCCTCCGCCCACAGGTCCTCAGGATCCGCCAGCTCCAACTCCACAACCACAGACCACTCCCGTCCCACCGATGACCGTCCGCCGTACGACGCGGCCCTCACCCCCGCAGTTCCCCAAACCGTCAGCCCCCGCCAGTACCGTCCGACCATGCCCCTGGTGGACCGCTACGAGAACGCCACCCACCGCCCCGAACACAGCGCCCTCGTCGTACGAGGCACCCCCTGGACCATCGACCCCCGCCGGAACTGGCCCACTTGAACCTCGACGTACTTGACGAACACGCTTTCGCCGGATTCCTCAAGGGCGATCTCGCCGGGGCGGGCAACGGCTGGATTCACGCCACCACCGCCGACCTGAACCACGTCGTCCTCGAAGCCCACGATGCACTCCCACCCCACGCCCGATGGGACGGCGACGTTATGGAGTCGCCCTTCCTCACCACCGGCGACCACGTCGACCTGACTCAGGTCATAGCCGAATCTCCGATGCAAGGCGTGAGACTCGGACCACCGGGTCTCTACCGCGTCCGGATCCACCGCAAGCGCCTCGGCGACCACTGGGAATGGCTGCTGCAGTTCTGGCCCGCCGACGACGTCCTCGACCCGCCGCGCCGCCTGTCCCGCGATTCGCGCCCCTGGGACGACCACTCCGAGCCCTACGCCCGGACGGCGATGGACCTGGTGGCACAACGCGTTGTGGTCACCCGGCCACCAAGGCCGACCTCGCCGAGCGTCTGCTCCTGCCTCTCCACGAGATCGACGCCGCCCTGGATCACGCGCTGCGACGCGGCCTGCTGCACGTGGACGACCTCACCACCGCGACCATCGCCATGACCCCCGCGGACAGGCGCCCACCCGAGATACGCGACCCGTTCGCCGCCGTCCGCCAGCATCGTGCCGCTCTTGAGACGTGGGCCGAGGCGAACGACTTGAAGCTCAACCAGCGCGGGAACATCCCACCCGCAGTCGAGGAACGATTCCGCCGCCACCGAGGCCCCCTCGGCTGATCCCGCCATCGCGCGGATGCCCATCGACGGACGACTACGCGAGGTCGTGCTCTCCGCGCTTGACCGCCTCCAGCAGCGCACGGAACCCTGCGGACGGCAGCGCGATCCTCGGGCCAGCCGAATCTTTCGAGTCACGGACAACGATGTTTCGCGGCGCCGCTGCAACCTCCACGCAGTTCATGTTGTCCGACATGGCGCTACGACTCGACTTGCGCCGCCGCGTCATCGGCATCTCCGTCGTTCGCTGGAAGACTCCGCACGTCCCGACCCCCTCCGGGTCTCGGCGAACGCGATTTCCCGGTCTCGTATGGTCAGAAGCCAGAACGATTCCGTCAAGCCCGTTGTACTCCCCCCGCCTCTGCCTCCATGACGCGGACGGAAATGTGGGGGAGTTCCCTCATCTCGATCAAGCGAGCCACCTGCTCGCGCATCACGCCCGGCGTGCCGACCGGTTGCACCAGAACCGACCAGTTAAGGATCACGGTCACCAGCGGAGGTTCCGCCTGCTCCCCCTACTGCCGCTTGCCGTGCAAGCCGTTCCCGACGTCCTCGATGCGCACCCCGTCGTCCCGCACCGCCGCACCCCGGAGTGCCACGCAGAGCATGGCCGTGACGCACGCCTCCGCTCCCAGGCTCCCCGGTTGGGCCAGCTCCAGCTCCACAACCACAGACCACTCCCGTCCCACAACGACCGTGCCGACTACGACACCACCCCCGCCCCCGGAGTTCCCCTAACCGTCAGCCCCGAGCACCCCGGGCGTGCTTCGACGTGGGCATGCCGCAGCCGCCCAGGACCTCGAAAGGGATGCGAGGCAGGCCTGCCAGTAGCGGGAGAGTGGGATGGAATCGGTGGTGGTCATGCGGCCCGGTCGAGGGCGGGATCACCCGGTGGCCCATTGCTCGGTGCCGCAGGCCGGGCATCGGCCGGCGGCAGCAACCGATACACGTACCGCCCATCCCGATCCTTGCTGACCTGGATCTGCTCCGGGCGGCTGTGCTTGAACCGGTTGTGCCACCCGCACGTCAGGGTGAGCTGATCGATATCGGTCGGCGATCGGCCGAGCGCCCATCCGTGAACGTGATCCACTTCGCACAAGGTGCCGGGCACCTCACACCCCCGCACCGCACACGAGGGGTACAGGGCTTCCAGGACCCGCCGTTGCGCCGGGCTCGCGAACCGCTCGCGCCATCCCAGGTACAGCGGGGTGTTGCCCTTGCCCAGCAGGAGCGGTGCGACTCCGGCCGAGAGGGCGATGCGGCGGGCCTGCTCAGCAGGGATCGGCGTCCCATCGATGAGCCGGGCGGGGCGTTGCCGCCGGTGAGGGTGTCCAGGTCACAGATCACGGTGACCTTCGTGGCTTTGTGCCCGCCCGACAACACGCCGGACAAGGCGGCCGCAGTGCGCTCGCCCAGGTCCCGGCGGTCATCAAGCCCGGCGGGCTTGGCCAACGGCGCCAGGGTGCCGTCCCAGATCGCGGCATCTTCGGGGTTCAACCAGCCCTTGACGTACCGGCCGCCATCGAGGGACCGCGTCGTGGTCAGCCACGACTTGGCGTAGCCGCGGCGGGTGTCCTCGTCGGGTGCGTCTTCGGTGCCGTCGCGTTCGGCGATGACGTCGCGGATGCGACTGCCGAACGCGGCGACCTTCCCGGCCGAGAACCCTTCATCGGCCATCTCCAGCAGCAGCGTCTCAGCCTGCGCGCAGTCGATGTCGTCCAGCCGCGCGACCGAGTCCGCAATGGTGGTGGCGTAGCCGATCGACAGCTCCCCGGCCGCCAGCCGCTGGGCGACTTGTGGAAGGCGGTGGCGCTGGCGAGCCAGTGCCAGGCGGTCTTTGGCGCGGTTGTCGCGCATCCCCAGACGGGACCGCAGCCATGCCTTGGGGGAGGGGTACCCCCACCGGGCATGTTCACCTGCCGCGTCGACGCGGCCGATGAAACCGGCCATCGCGCTTTCCTGGAGGTCGGTTGCGGCGGCGAGCGTTTCGGTGAGTTCCAGGCACGCGGCCGCTGATTCAGGGGCATCCCTCTTGGCAAGCTCAGTGGCGATCGTTGAGAGCGCGTCCACCAATTCTGCGGTGGACGCGCCCGCCAACTCGACCGTCACTGAATGCATACCTGCATTCTACTCACCGTGACCGGTGATTGCATCCCGAATTCACTGCTGCAATGCGGATACTTTCCGGTACTCGAATGGCGGCCATTCCCACAGCACCGTCGACAGTCTCACCGGTGGGAACACGCGTGCGGAAGGGAGTGGTGGGGTGGCGCGACCCGGGGCGGGGCAGGCGGAGCCTGCCCCCATCACCTGCCCAGGGGCCGCAGAGGCTCCGAAGTCAAGGGTGGACGAAGTCCATCGCGAAGCGACGCCGAAGGCGCCCTTGACTTTGGAGGGGCGGCCCCGTACGCAAGCGCCACCCCACCACCCGAACACCCCGAGGACAGGCTGGAGCATTCCAAACAAGGCTTTGGAATGTCGGACTTTGAGACGTCCGGGCTACGGCAGGTCGTGCTCTCCGCGCTTGACCGCGTCCAGCAACGCACGGAACCTCGCGGACGGCAGCGCGATCCTCGGGCCAGCCGAGTCTTTCGAATCACGGACACCGATGTTCCCTGGGAGTGCCGCAACCTCCACGCAGTTCATGTTGTCCGACGTGGCGCTACGACTCGACTTGCGCCACCGCGTCATCGGCATCTCCGTCGTTCGTTGGAGCATTCGGATAGGGCTCCTGGCGTCCTGCCTACGGCAGGTCGTGCTCTCCGCGCTTGACGGCGTCCGCCAGCGCCCGGAACCCAGCGCCGGGAAGTGCGATCTTGGTACCCTGCGGGTCCTTGCTGTCGCGCACGCCGATGTTTCCGGCGAGCTGCGCAACTTCGACGCAAGCCCCGCCGGACGTGTTGGAACGGCTCGCCTTCCGCCAGTGCGTCACAGGTAGGCTCCACGCTCCCTTTGTTAACCCCGCGGACGGCGGACGCCGGGTCTAGGGCAGGTCATAGTCGCCATGCTTGACCGCGTCCACCAAAGCACGGAATTCGGCGGACGGCAGTGCGATCTTGGGGCCGGCAGGGTTCTTGGAATCACGGACACCGATGTTTCGCGCGAGCTGTGCAACTTCTACGCAGTCGGTGTTGTCCGATGTAGCGCTACGGCTCGACTTGCGCCACTGCGTCATTGGTACATCTCCATGGCTCGTTGGAGCATCGCCCGCGATGGTCCAAGGGGGGCTGCGATGTGGCCGATACGGTCGTAGCGTACTTCGAAGTCCTGAACGTCCGCCGGATTGGTCACTAGCCCTGCGCCATGTGGTGCGTCCGCGTATGCGATGTCGCGGGCATCGACCGTGAGCAGTTTGAGCGAACCGTCGTATCCGACGTGGACCCCGGCGCTTCTTTCCACGACGCGGACGTTGACGTGGGGTAGGTCGCCGAGTTCCAGCAGGTGGGCGAGTTGCTCGCGCATGATGTCGGACGAGCCGACGGGCTGCTCCAGGACCACCCAGTTGAGGATCACCGAGACCTCCGGTGGCCGGTCCCGGTCGAACACCGCCGCCTGCCGGGCAAGGCGGGTGTTCACCGCCGCGTCCAGGTCCCGGACGAGTCCGACGGAGAACCCGGCACGGGCGTAGGCGGGGGTTTGCAGCAACCCGGGCACCAACCCGACCTCCCACATGCGTACGCGCGATGCGCGCGCCTCCTGCTCCGAGAGGTCACCGAGTCGCCATTCGTCGCTTTTGCGTTCCTTGGCGAACTTCACGAGCCTGGTGAACAGGCGGTCGAGATCCCATTCGCGATCGATGATCTCGGCGTGGTCCAATTGCATGGGGATCTGACCGGACTCGATGCGTGAAACAATTGAACGATCACGGCCGATGAGCCGCCCCAGGGCGGCTCCGGAAATCCCGCGCGCGCGACGCTGTCGTCGCAGCTCAACCGCTATGAAGTCCCACATCGACCGGTCTGGATCCAGCGCATCCTGATCTTTCACCGCTCACGCTCCGGGGGTGTATTTGGTGCATGAACGTAGCCAACTTACATCCGGCAAGGGATTCTGGGCGAGCAGTTGTTCCGGATTCCCGAGGGAGTGAGGTGGGCGGAATGGGGAGGGTGGCGATGTCGCAGGACGATATGCGGCATTTCATCTCTCGACTTGACCGGGAAGTAGCTACTTGGCCCGGTTTGGCGTGCGGGATTGTGCGGCGTCCGGGCGAAGGCGTCGTGCTGAACGTCGTGCGGATCGGTTCTGCGCTCAACTCGGTCGAGATCGCGTGCCGGAGGGTGGACGGCATCGACTGGTACGCGTGGGCGTCCGACGGCGAGTTGATCGGCGCCGTGGACTTCGTCGAGGACGTCGCCGCCGCCATAGCGCGCGTTCTCACCGAGCGGGCTGACGCATGAGTCCCGCGCTCGTGACCGGGGGTTTTGCCGGCGTCGTGCTTCTGGTCTCGGTCTTCGGTGCCGTCTGCGGGCTGGTCGGGGTCGTGTTGGGCGCCGTGTGGACGTCTCGGCGGCGGCGTCCGGTCAGGCGTCCACGGCACCGCCGCGAGGCGGACGCGCCGCCGCTGATCGTCGCCGCTCCGACGGACCCGCTCCGCGACATCTACCGACCGCGCCCTCGTTGAGGGGCAGGCGCTCGCGCCGGATGCGCCTCCTGGCGTCCGGTGCGAGGCGGGGTCGCCGTGGAGGACGGCCCCGGAACCCGGGTGTTCCCCCGACGCCCGGGAGAGGCGTCCCGGAGTCGCGGCAGTGCCGGGCTCCGGAGCGTCTCGCGACCACACGAAAGGAGCGCGATGGGTAAGCACAAGAAGCAGGTCGACTGCGGTGCCTGCGGCGGGAAGGGCGGGGCGTGGCAGACGAACGACGGGGAGAGGTTCTGGCGGCCGTGCGTTCTGTGCAACGGGACGGGGAAGCAGTGACCGTCGGCGCGGCTCTCGCGGCCGTTCCGCGCGAGTGGTTCGTCCCGGACGAGATCTTCGTGCGCGACGGCGCCGGGTGGCTGGTGCCGCTGCGGCGGTCGGACGATCCCGAGCGGTGGCGGGAGGCGGTGTCCGGCGGAGACCCCGTCGTCACGAAGGTGGAGTTCGATCCGGCCGTGCCGGAGGAGTTGCGGGACGCGGCGACCGGCAGGGGCGTGAACGCCGTCAGTTCCAGCAGTGCGCCGCACATCGTCCGGAAGATGCTCGAACTCCTGCGACCGGCTCCGGGGATGCGGGTGCTGGAGATCGGGACGGGGACCGGCTGGAACGCCGCTCTGCTGGCGAAGATCACCGGCCCGCGCCGGGTGACGTCGGTCGAGATCGCGCCGGATCTCGCTGAGCGGGCGCGGCGGAACCTGGAGCGGGCGGGCTATACCGTCCGCGTCGTGACCGGCGACGGCGAGGCCGGGCATCCCGGGGACGCCCCGTACGACCGGGTGATCGCCACGGCGGCCGTCACCGCGCTTCCGTACGCGTGGGTGGAGCAGACCCGGCCGGGCGGCCTGATCGTGGTGCCGTGGGGGCCGGTGTTCCATCCGGACTGCCCCGTCGCCCGTCTGGAGGTGCGGGCCGATGGCACGGCCGAGGGCCGATTCCACGTCCCCGGATGGTTCATGCCCCTGCGCGACCAGCACAGCCCGCCGTCGGCGTTCGACGAGGCGGAGCAGCGCTGGGAGGCGGCGGGGCGGCCGGACGTGCGGCGGTACGGGATCACGGTCGGCCCCGGGCGGCAGACCGTCTGGCTGGACCGGCCCGAGAACGAGGTCTGACTCCTGTTCAGCGGGGGGTGAGCAGGCAGAACTCGTTGCCCTCCGGGTCGGACAGTACCTTCCAGGGGACGTCGCCCTGGCCTATGTCGGTGTCGGTGGCGCCGAGGGCCCGCAGCTTGTCCGCCTCCGCCGCGTGATCGTCGTCGGGGTACGGGCGGAGGTCGAAGTGGATGCGGTTCAGCCCGGTCTTCGCGTCGGGCGTGCGGATGAACTCCAGGTACGGCCCGACGCCCTTGGCGGAGCGGAGCCTCGCGAGATCGTCGGTGACCTCGTGCAGGGTCCAGTCCATCGCCTCGTCCCAGAACCGGGCCATGGCCCGCGGGTCGGCGCAGTCGACCACCAGCGCGGCGATCGGCCCGGTGTCCCGGTAGAGCTCCCGGGGCTCCAGCACGCAGAACTCGTTGCCCTCGGGGTCGGCGAGGACCGTCCACGGGACGTCGCCCTGGCCGATGTCGGTGTCGGTGGCACCGAGATCCTTCAGGCGCGCGACCAGCTCCGCCTGGTGGGCCGGGGAGGTGGTGGCGAGGTCGATGTGAAGGCGGTTCTTGACCGTCTTGGGGTCCGGGACGCGGAGGATGTCGATGAAGAGGACGGCCGGGTCGGGATAGGCGACGCCCTCGGGCGCGAGATTGGTCACGCCGGGGCCCTCGCTGTCCATGCCCCAGCCGAGCGCCTCCGCCCAGAACCGGCCGAGCGCGGAGTCGTCCGCTGCCTTCATCGCAATCTGAATGAGCCGCGTCGCCATGCCGCCGATCCTAGGGCCGGGCAGGCGGGGGGTGCGCGCTGTGAAGGTTGCGCCCCTCTGCGTCCCCCGCCTTGAAGAGGCGCCCCGGAGCCGCGGCGGTCACGGGCTCCGGAACGTCTCGCGAACGGCCGCGGTCGCGCGGCCGTCCCTCAGATGGACAGCGTCACGGAGTGGACCTCGTCGGCGCGGTGGCCGGCCCGGTCATGGATGCGCTGGACGGCGTCGGCGTCCGGGGCCTCGGACAGGCAGTAGACCGTGCCGGACTCCGGGTCGGCCCAGGTGTGCTCGAAGACGACGCCCTCCTGGTCCTGGATCGCGAGGTCGGCCTCGTGGGCCTCCCTGAGCTCGTCGCCGGTCACTCCGGTCATGCCGTGGTGCACGTCCATGAACTTGGCCATGGTTCCTCCCCCGATCTCGACGCTCCCGGCTCGGGGAGGCCGGACTCACGATCAGGCCGAGCCCCTCCCCTCGAGCCGATCGGACATTTCCGGCGTACCGCCCATCCTCGGCGGATAAACCTCGCATCGCGCGCCCCCCGCCCCCTGACCGGCGGCGCGGCGCCGTCTCGCATGGCGGACCTGGCGCGCGAGGGGTGTTCCGCGGCCGGTACCGTTGTGGACAGCTATGGACGGGTCAGCACAGCGAACGCTGCTCATCACACTCACCGGACGCGACCGCCCCGGCGTGACGTCGCGGTTGTTCCGGACACTCTCCCAGTTTCCGCTCACGGTCGCCGACGTCGAGCAGGTCGTGATCCGCGGACGGCTCGTCCTCGGCGTCCTGCTGGCCTACACCGAGGGCGCCGACATCGGCCGCGTGTGGAACGCGGCCGAGAAGGTCGCCAACGATCTCGACATGGAGATCGAGCTGTCCACCGGCCGCAACAAGCGGATGCCGAAGCGCGGCGGGCGGCTGCACGTCACCGTGCTCGGCGCCCCGCTGAAGCCCGCCGCGATGGCCGGGATCGCCGGGCGGATCTCCGCACACGGCGCCAACATCGACCGGATCGAGCGGCTCGCGCAGACCCCGGTGACCTGCATCGAGATGGACGTGTCCGGCGCCGACCCGGACACCCTGCGGGCCGGCCTCGCGACCGAGGCCGCCGAGCAGCAGGTCGACATCGCCGTCCAGCACGGCGGGCTGAGCCGGCGCGCCAAGCGGCTGATCGTCATGGACGTCGACTCGACCCTGATCCAGGGCGAGGTGATCGAGCTGCTCGCCGAGCACGCCGGCTGCCTCGACGAGGTCGCCAAGGTCACCGAGGCCGCGATGCGCGGCGAGCTGGACTTCGAGGGGTCGCTGCGGGAGCGGGTCGCGCTGCTCGCGGGGCTCGACGCGGCCGCGATCGACGACGTCCGCGACAAGCTGCGGCTCGCGGCGGGCGCCCGCACCATGGTCCGGACGCTGAAGCGCCTCGACTACAAGTTCGCGATCGTCTCCGGCGGGTTCACGCAGGTCACCGACGCCCTCGTGGAGGATCTCGGGATCGACTACTCCGCCGCGAACACGCTGGAGATCGCGAACGGGAAGCTCACCGGGCGGGTCACCGGGCCGGTGATCGACCGGGCCGGCAAGGCCGCGGCGCTGCGGCGGTTCGCCGCGGAGGCCGGCGTCCCCGTCAGCCAGACCGTCGCGATCGGCGACGGCGCCAACGACCTCGACATGCTCCAGGCCGCGGGCCTCGGCGTCGCCTACAACGCCAAGCCCGTCGTCCGCGAGGCCGCCGACACGGCCGTCAACGTCCCGTACCTGGACACGATCGTCTTCCTCCTCGGGATCTCCCGCGAGGAGGTCGAGGCCGCCGACGCCGCCGACGCCGTCCGGCAGGACTGAGCCGGGGGATCACTCCCAGGCGGCGGTGGCGGGGTCGACGCCGCGCGATTCGGCGTTCGCGAAGATCGCGTCGCGGAGCCAGGCGGTGAGGCCCGGCTCGATGCCGTCGAAGTAGGCGGCGAAGCCGGGGTCCTCGGCGAACATCCGCCCGAGGCACGCGTGCATCGCGTGGGTGCAGTCGAAATAGGTGCCCAGCAGCGCGCGGTGCCGCTCCGCCAGCGTGTTCGCCTCGGCGGAGCCGGGGGCCACGCAGGCGCGGCAGGCGGCGGCGAGGTCGGCGTTGAGGGCCTCGGTCCGCGCCGCGACGTCCTTCCAGTCCCGCGGCGTCATCCGGGCGGCGCGTTCGGCGTACTGCGTCCACTGCGCGGTGCCGCCCCAGCGGTCGCGGGCCTCCCCGACCCGCTCCGGGCGCCAGTCGGCGCCGAAGATCTCGACCTGCTCCTCCGGCGTCAGCCGCAGCCCGGCGTCCAGCGCCTCCAGCATGCGGTCGACGGCGCGGGCCATCTCCCGGAGCCGCCCGGCGCGGCGCTCCAGCTGCGCCCGCTGCCGCCGCAGGTGGTCGCGGGCGTCGGCGGACGGGTCGTCGAGGATCCGGGCGATCTCGGCGAGCGGGAACCCCAGCTCCCGGTAGACCAGCACGCGGTGGACGCGGGCGATGTCGTCCGCCGAGTACACCCGGTACCCCGCCGGGGTGTGCCCGCTCGGGCGGACGAGGCCGACCGCGTCCCAGTGGTGCAGCGTCTTGACGCTGACCCCGACCAGCGCGGCGGCCCGTCCGACGGTCAGCCCGTCCGCCTCGGGATACGTCACCGGCCCAGTGTGCACCAGGCCGGTGACGGGGCCGCTCACGGCCGCGGGACCTCGAAGCCCGCCTCCCGCATCCAGGCGGCCTGCGGGCCGTCCGGGTCGAGGGGCCGGGCGGCCGTCATCACGACCCGCGCGTTCTCCGGCGTGACGACCTCCAGCTCGACGGAGTTCCACGGCTTGTCCACCGGCCCCTTCGTGCATCCCGGCGCCAGCTCCTCGCAGCGCGCGGCGATCTCGTCGATCTGGCCGAGCACGCAGGCGAAGCTGACGCTCACCGCCGTGGCCGCGCCGGCCGGCTCGCCGGGCACCAGCAGGACGTCCTGGAACGCCCAGCGCCGCAGGTGGGTCACCCGGTCCGGGACGGAGAACAGGTCGACGAAGCCGAGCCCGCGGATCCAGAAGTCCCTGGAGGCCGCGAGGTCGCGGGCGGGCACGGTGACGAACATCGGCATGCCGTAGATCTCGCGGTAGATCTCCGCGGGCTTCGCGTCCGGCACCGGCATCGGAACGGGGCTGAGGTACTCGCTCATGGGTCCCGATCGTCGAACCTCCCGCGACGTCAGGGTCAACTCCGGCGGTCCGAGGGTCAGCTCCGGCGGTCCGGGGGGCGCCTCCGGCGGTCCGAGCGGGCGCCTCCGGCGGTCCGAGCGGGCGCCTCCGGCGGTCGTCCGGGCCTAGGGTGACGATCATGCCCTCCGCGCTCGTGCTCATCGACCTGATGCCCCGCATCGTGGCCCTCCCCCTCGCCCCTCACTCCGGTGACGAGGTGCTCGGACGGTGCCGGTCCCTCGCGGCGGCGTTCCGCGCGAAGGGCCTCCCGGTGGCGCTCGTGCGGGCGGAGCGGCCGGGCGTCGCGGAGCAGCCGCCCGGCAGCGGCCTCGCGGACGGGCTCGCCGAACCGGGCGACATCCTCGTGGTGAAGCGGACCGTCGGCGCGTTCCACGGCACCGACCTCCACCAGCGGCTTCAGGAGCGCGGGGCCACCACCCTCGTCCTCGGCGGGCTCGTCACGACGATGGGCGTCGAGTCGACCGCGCGGGCGGCCGACGACCACGGCTACGAGGTCGAGTTCGCGTCCGACGCGATGTCCGGGTTCGCCGCCGACGAGCACGAGTTCACGGTGCGGCGGATCTTCCCCAGGTTCGGCACGGTGCGCGAGACCGCCGCCTACCTCTGATCCCACGCCCGCCGCCCCGCCAAGCCTCGGCCCGGACCGGCCCGGAACGATCATCGCGGGGGTTTCGGGGTAGGAGTGCCGTTATGCGGTCACCGGCACCCGCCGGGACCGGCGAGACGAGTCGGGAAGGCGAGCCGGAGCGGTGCTGAAGCGTGCGCGGTCGGCGTACGCCCAGATCAACGGGCAGTCGGCCCCGTTCTATGGGCTGGCGGCGGCGCTCGCCATCGCGATCCCGCTGCTCGCCGGGTCGCTGACGGGCCGCCCCGCCCAGGGCTCCATGATCGCGCTCGGCGCGTACCTGGTGGCCCTGCGCGCGCCCGAGGGCCCGTACGGCAACCGGGCGCGGGACCTCGCGAGCGGCGTGCTGATGGTCGCGGTCGGATCCGCGGTCGGCGGGCTGCTGAGCGGGCACGCGTGGCCGGCGGTGATCGTGGTGCCGCCGCTCATCGCGCTCGGCGTCGGGGTGCCGCGGATCGGGTCGACCGCCGGGCTCGCGGTGCTGCTGAGCGCGATCCGGCCGCCGTCCGCCGACGTCATCGGCGTCGGGCTGCTGGAGCTGATCGGCGGGCTCCTCACCATGGGGCTGCTGCTGGTCCCGTGGCCGGTGCGGCGGCTCCGGCCGCTGCGGGAGGCCCTCGCCGAGGCCGCCGACCGCGTCGCCGAGGCCCTCGACGCCGTCGCGCAGGACGTCGGCGCCCCCGACCCGAGCGCGCTGAACGCCGTCGAGCTCACCAATCCCGACCTGATGGCCGTCACCCGGATGCCGGACTGGGAGGAGCGGCGCCGCGCCGCGTCCGAGGCCCTCACCGACGCCCGCGCCACCTACGGCCTGTACCGGTCCGGGCGGGGGCGGGCCAGCGACGAGCCGACCCGGCCGGAACGGCTGATCGACGCGCTGGGCCGCGTCCTGCACGAGACGGTCACGCTGCAGGCGGTGCTGGAGGCCGCGAAGAACTACCCGCCGGACCGCGAGTGGACGCTGGAGACGCAGACCGCCGTGTCCGCGCTCGCGGCGCGGCTGCGGCTGCTCGCGGGCGCGATCGCCACCAACGGGGAGGCGCCGCTCGGCGGCGAGGAGTCCGGTGCCGTCCGCCGGATGGGGCGGCTGTCGGAGCAGATCCGGCGCGCCGGGCTCGCCGGCGACGAGGACCTGATCGCGGTGTCGCTGATCGGGCAGGTGCGGCGCTCCATCGACCGCATCGCCGGCGAGACGGCCTCGGCGCGCCGCACCATCGCGGGCGGCCTGCGGATCGGGATCGGGCCGCCGCGGATGCCGGGCGCGCCGGACCCGGGGGCGGAACTGGCCCGGATACGCCGCGCCGTCCGCACCCGCTCGCCGATGTTCCGGCAGATCACGCGGGTGTACGTCACCGCCGTCGTGTCGATGGCGCTGGCCGCGGGGCTGCACATCCCGCACGGCCACTGGCTGACGATCACCGCGATGCTGAGCCTGCGCGCGACGTACGGGGAGACCGTCGAGCGGCTGGTGCAGCGCGTCGGCGGCACCGCCGCCGGATCGGTGGTCGCCGCGGTCGTGCTGACGCTGGCGCCGACGCAGCCGCTCGTCGCGGTGATCGCCTTCGTCTTCGCGCTCGCCGGGTTCGCGCTGCGGCCGATCAACTTCGCCTACTGGGGGCTGTTCGGCACGCCGCTGGCGATGATGCTGCTCGACTTCTCCGCGCCCTCCGACTGGCGCATCGCGGGCGAGCGGATCGGCCTGGTCGCCGGGGGCACCGTGCTGTCGTTCCTCGCCGTCCGGCTGCTGTGGCCCGCCGGGCACCTGGAGCGGCTGCCCGTCCAGCTCGGCCGGATGATGGCGGTGCACGCCGACCTCGTCCGCGCGGCGGCGGACGTGGTGGGCGGCGAGCGGGTCCGGCTGCCGCAGGAGAAGGTCGTCACCGCCGAGCGGTCCGCCGAGGCCGTCGCGGAGACCCGGGACCGGCTGACGCACGAGCGGGTGCCCGACACGGCGCAGATAGGCCGACTGCGCGACGCCGTCCGCGCCGCGCACCGCGTCCGCGACCACCTGATCGCGGTCTCAAGGGTGACCCGGGAGGAGGCCGTCGACGCCGGGCCGGTGCCGGAGATCCTGGACCGGCTCGCCGACCAGCTGGAGGAGGCCGCCGGGCTGCTGGAGGACCCCGACGACGAGGAGCTGCGGAACCGCTCGCCCGCCGCGGAGCTGGAGGAGGAGCTCGCCGGCCTCGACGACTACCTGAAGACGCTCACCAAGCGGCGCCGCGCCGAGATCAGCTCGGGCGTCGGCCGGGAGGAGCTCACCCCGCTGCGGCAGGCGCTGGCGCAGGTGTCCGGCACCCGGTACACGGTCCGGTCGCTGCGCCGCGACATCGGCCGGGTGATCGACGCGTCGCTGGCGGCGGTCGGCCAGAACACGCCCGCGCCCCGGCCGGACGCCGCCCGGCCGGACGCCGCGCCGGTCAGTCCTTCGGGGTCCGGAACGTGACGAGGGTGCCGAGGCCGGGCCGGACGTCCGCCCACGCGCCCGGCAGCTCCACGACCGCGAGCGCGCAGGTCGGGAACCGGTCCGGGGCCCGCCCGGTCAGGTCGTGGACGAACTGGTGCACCGCCGGGTTGTGGCCCACGAGCAGGACCGTCCCGGCGTCGTCCGGCACCTCCGCGACCAGGGACAGCAGCAGGTCCGGGTCGTTGTCGTAGATCGTCGGCTCGAAGGCCGTCCCGGCGGGCGGCCGGACGGCGAGCAGGTCGAGCGTCTCCCGCGTCCGGACGGCGGGGGAGCACAGCACCCGCGCGGGGGCGAGGCCCTCCGCGCGCAGCCACTCCCCGGCCGCCGCGGCGTCGCGGCGCCCGCGGCCGTCGAGGGCGCGGTCGATGTCGGCCGTCCCGAAGCCCGCGACGGCCTTGGCGTGGCGGAGCACGATCAGCGTCGGCATGCCGCCACCCTACGGCGCGACCAGCGCCGCCAGCCCCCACAGGGCGAGCAGGATGGCGAGCATCCCGCAGAGCACCAGGGCGAAGCCCTTACCGCCGGACAAGGCCGGCTTGTCGCCGCTCGCCACAGCGCCTCCCGTCTCTCGGTCGCGTTCCCGCGTACAGCGTACGACCGGTGCCGCGTGGTCCGGACACCACCCGGGGGGAACGCGAAAGGGGCCGGTGGCGCGACGCCACCGGCCCCTCGGATCCCGGACGGGTCAGGACGCCCCGGCCGGTGACTCGTCGGCCTTGCCGGACGCCGCCGAGCCGTTCGCCTCGACCGCGACCGCCTCCTCCGCGGGGGCCGGCGCCTGCTCGGGCGCGGTGGCCTCGACGGCGCCGCCCTTCGCGCCGCCGCCCCCGGTCTCGCCGCCCGCCGCGCCGCCGCCCTTGGCCGCGGTGGGGTTCGCGGCCCCGCCGCCCGCGCCGGCCGACGGGGCGATCGGGTCCGCGCGGCGCTTGGAGACGACGATCGCCGCGACGACGATGCCGACCGCCACGACCGTCACGCCGGCCCGCAGCGCGTAGTTGTCGGCGTAGGTCACGACCGCGTCCGCGATCAGCAGCGCGACCAGGTTCATCACCTTGATCAGCGGGTTGATCGCGGGGCCGGCGGTGTCCTTGAACGGGTCGCCGACCGTGTCGCCGATCACCGTCGCCGCGTGCGCCTCGCTGCCCTTGCCGCCGAGGAAGCCCTCCTCGACGACCTTCTTCGCGTTGTCCCAGGCGCCGCCGGCGTTCGCGAGGAACACCGCCATCAGCACCCCGGCCGCGATCGCGCCGCCGAGGTAGGCGCCGAGCGGCGCGTACCCGAGCGCGAACCCGACCGCGATCGGCGTCATGATCGCCAGCAGGCCGGGGGTGGCCAGCTCGCGCTGCGCGTCCCGGGTGCAGATGTCCACGACCCGGTCGTAGTCCGGCTTCTCGGTGTAGTCCATGATCCCGGGCTTGGTGCGGAACTGCTCGCGCACCTCCACCACGACCCGTCCGGCCGCCCGGCCCACCGCCATGATCGCCAGGCCGGAGAACAGGAACACCACGGCCGCGCCGATGATCAGCCCGATCAGCACGTTCGGGTTGTCGATCGACAGGTTGATGCCGTGGTTGAACTGCGACCCGATCGCGTCCTTCGCCGACTTGGACGCGTCCGCGAGCGCCGAGTTGACGGCCGTCCCGAACGAGCCGAACAGCGCGGTCGCCGCGAGCACCGCCGTCGCGATCGCGATGCCCTTGGTGATGGCCTTGGTGGTGTTGCCGACGCCGTCCAGCCGCTCCAGGACCTTCGCGGCCTCGCCCTGGACGTCGCCGGACATCTCCGCGATGCCCTGGGCGTTGTCGGAGACGGGCCCGAAGGTGTCCATGGACACGATCACGCCGACGGTGGTGAGCAGCCCGGTGCCGGCCATCGCCACCGCGAACAGCGCGACGGTGGTGTTGCCGAAGCCGAGCAGGAACGCGCCGTAGACGGCCCCGGCGATGACGAGCGCCGTGTAGACCGCCGACTCCAGGCCGAGCGAGATGCCGGACAGGATGACGGTCGCCGGGCCCGTCCGGGAGCTGTCGGTGACCTCCCGCACCGGCTTGCGGTTCACCTCGGTGAAGTAGCCGGTGAGCAGCTGGATCGCGCTCGCCAGCACGATGCCGATGATCACCGAGCCGAGCGCCACCCAGCGCGGGTCGGCGTCCACGTTGTGGATGCCGCCGTCCAGGTCGGCGAACGACGAGGGCAGGTAGGCGAACGCGGCGATCGCGACGAGCACCGCGGAGATGACCGCGGAGATGAAGAAGCCGCGGTTGATCGCCGACATCCCGGACCGGTCGCCGTCCCGCGGCATCACCGCGAAGATGCCGATCACCGCGGTGATGACGCCGATCATCGGCACCAGCAGCGGGAACACCAGGCCCTGCGTGCCGAACGCCGCGGTGCCCAGGATGAGCGCGGCGACCAGCATCACCGAGTACGACTCGAACAGGTCCGCGGCCATGCCGGCGCAGTCGCCGACGTTGTCGCCCACGTTGTCGGCGATCGTCGCCGCGTTGCGCGGGTCGTCCTCCGGGATGCCCTGCTCGACCTTGCCGACCAGGTCGGCGCCGACGTCGGCGGCCTTGGTGAAGATGCCGCCGCCGACCCGCATGAACATCGCGAGCAGCGCGGCACCGAAGCCGAAGCCCTCCAGGACCTTCGGCGCGTCGCCCTGGTAGGCCAGCACGACGACCGCCGCGCCGAACAGCCCGAGGCCGACGGTGAACATGCCGGCGACGCCGCCGGTGCGGAACGCGATCCGCATCGCGGTCTTCTCGCCGCCCTCCTCGCGGGCCGCCGCCGCGACCCGCACGTTGCCGCGGACCGCCAGCCACATCCCGGTGAAGCCGGTGACGGCCGAGAACACCGCCCCGATGACGAAGAACACCGACCGCCCGATGCGCTCGCTCCAGGAGTCGGCGGGCAGGAGCAGCAGCACCAGCGGAATGAGCACCACGAAGACGGCGACCGTGCGGAACTGGCGTTTCAGGTAGGCGCTCGCGCCGACCTGGACCGCGCGCGCGATCTCCTGCATCTTCTCGGTGCCCTGACCCGCGGCCAGTACATCGCGTACCAGACCCGCGGCGACGGCCAGTGCCAGCAGTGCGACCACGGCTACGACGACGACCAGTGACAGGTCGCCGCCGCCGAGATCCACGTCTGCTGCTGCAGTGGCCGGGCTCGACAGGGAAAGCCCAGACATCCGTCCTCCTCGACAGGGGCGTTGCGATCCGACCGTCAAAAGACGATCTTTACCGCCTACCCCGCGAGTCCTGATTTCGAACGCCTCGCACGGCAGCGCGGGTGCGGGGAGTCTACGCAGGCGAAGGGCGAATGAGAAGGGCGCCAGACCCTTAATGAGGATGTCACGGAAAAGCAATCCGCATTACGCCGTAATTTGACCTTTGAACCGGGTCGGCCGCTATTTCCGCAGGTCAGCCGAGGTAAGCATGGTCTTACCCCGCGGCCGGGTTGACAGGGCCGCGGTCAGCGCCGTCCGGCGGCGCCGCACGCGCCGCTCGGTAATTAAGCTAGGCATTATCACGCAATATGTCCAGGCCCAAATCCGGACGATTCAAGATCATTCCCGGAAGAGAATCTCACACGCCGGCGAGTGCTCCGTCCCGGGGGTCCCACCGCCCCCACACGCCCCATTTCCACACGACCCGGACGCCGCGGCCGGGCGGCGCGGCCGGGCGGCGCGGCCGGGCGGCGCGGCCGGGCGCCGCGGAGTTCGGGGTGCGGGTGCGGGGGCGGGGGTCAGGCGGAGCGGGGGCGGGCGGCGGACTTGCGGTAGCCGCCCGGCGCCACGCCGAACTCCCGCTTGAACGCCTTGGCGAACGCGAACTCCGACGTGTACCCCGTCCGCTCCGCCACCGCGCTCAGCGGGTCGCGCGTCTCCCGCAGCAGCCGGCCCGCCGTCGTCATCCGCCAGCGCGTCAGGTACGCCAGCGGCGGCTCCCCGACCAGCGCCGCGAAGCGCCGCGCGAACGCCGCCCGCGACAGCCCGGCGCACCGGCCGAGCGCCTCCACGGTCCACGGCCGTCCGGGCTCCTCGTGGATCGCCTTGAGCGCGCGCGAGATGCCCGGGTCGGTCAGCGCCGCCGCCCAGCCGTCCGGGGCGTCCGCCTCGTCCAGCCAGGCCCGCAGGACGTAGAACAGCAGCACGTCGATCATCGGGGGGACGATCCCGTCCGCGCCCGGCCGCCCGCCGGACAGCTCCGCGCAGAGCAGCGCCACCGCCGAGCGCAGCTCCGGATGCCGGCCGTGCCGCGCCCGCACGTGGATCACCGGCGGCAGGCCGCGCAGCAGCGGATGCGGGCGCGCCTGGTCGAGGTCGTACGCCCCGCACAGCATGACCGTCCGCGCCCCCGGCCCCTCGATGGTCAGCTCGCCGAAGCCGCCGCCCCCGTCCGGCCCGGTGTGGAGCCTGGTCGGCGTCGTGGCCGGATCGTCCGCGAGGACGTGCTCCCGCCCCGACCGCAGGAACACCACGTCGCCCGCGGCCAGCTCGACGGGCTCGCCCGCCTCCCCGGCCCCGCCCAGTTCGCTCGGCCTGCTCGGAGGGACGAGCCAGCAGGAGCCCTCCAGGATCACGTGGAATCCGGGGCCCGCGACGGGGCGGAGCCGCATGGCCCAGGGGGCGCGCGCGTCGGTGCGCGTCGCCGCCGGGAGGCCGGTCCGCATCGAGGCGATCACTTCACTGAGCACGTCCATGCCCGGAATGCTACGCGGCCCGAGACGGACGGACATGAATCGGCGACTGCGAGACATTCAGCGTCTCCAGCCCGCTCCCTAGCGTGATCGGTGTCAGATCCACGCCCACACCAGGAGAGACATCATGCGTGCGGTCACCCAGCGGGCCTTCGGCGGCCCGGAGGTCCTCGAAGTCGTCGAGACCGAGCGCCCCGTGCCCCTGCCGTCCGAGGTCCTCGTCCGCGTCCGCGCGACGGCGGTCAACCCGGTCGACGCCTACATCCGCGCGGGCTCGTTCCCGCTCCTCGGCGAACCGCCGTTCGTCCTCGGGTGGGACGTGTCCGGGGTCGTGGAGGAGGTCGTCCCGGGCGTGACGCGCTTCCAGCCGGGCGACGAGGTCTACGGCATGCCGCTGTTCCCCCGCGCCGCCGGCGGCTACGCCGAGTACGTCGTGGCGCCGTCGCGGCAGATCGCGCGCAAGCCCGCCGGACTCGGCCACGTCGAGGCCGCCGCGCTGCCGCTCGTGGGCCTCACCGCCTGGCAGGGCCTCGTGGACGCCGCCGGAGTGCGGGAGGGCGACCGGGTCCTCGTGCACGGCGCGGGCGGCGGCCTCGGCCACGTCGCCGTGCAGATCGCCAAGGCGCGCGGCGCGCACGTCGTCGCGACGGCGAGCGCCGGCAAGCACGACTTCGTCCGGTCGCTCGGCGCCGACGAGGTCATCGACTACCGGACGGCCGACTTCACCGAGGCGACCGGCGACCTCGACATCGTCTACGACGCCGTCGGCGGCGGGTACGGCGAGCGCTCGCTGCGCGTCCTGCGGCCGGGCGGCCTCCTCGTCACCGCCGTGGACCGTGAGGACGCCGCCCTCGCGGCCGCCGCCGCGGCGGCCGGGCGCCGCTTCGCGGGCATCACCGTCGAGCCTGACCACACCGCCCTCGAAGCGCTGACGGCGCTCGTCGAGGACGGCCTGCTCCGCCCGCACGTCGCCCAGGTCCTGCCGCTCGCGGACGCCGCGAAGGCGCACGAGCTCGTCGAGTCCGGCAGCACCCAGGGCAAGATCGTCCTCACCCCCTGACCGCCCCGCCCGACGCGGGACGCGGGGCGGTCGGCGTGGGGCGCTGGGATGACGCCGGGCACGGAGTCACGCCGGGCACGGAGTCACGCCGGGCACGGAGTCACGCCGGGCACGGAGTCACGCCGGGCGCGAGGTCACGCCGGGCACGGAGTCACGCCGGGCACGGAGTCACGCCGGGCGCGAGGTCACGCCGGGCGCGAGGTCACGCCGGGCGCGAGGTCACGCCGGGCGCGAGGTCACGCCGGGCGCGCGGACGC
>NZ_JBEPCJ010000112.1:0-31247 GCF_040299565.1 Spirillospora sp. NPDC000708 | reverse complement strand
GTGCGGCGCTCCGGTGGGCGCCCGCACGGCGGGGCGGAGTCCGCGGTGTCCGGGTCAGGTGATGGCGCCCGCGGCCTTGAGGGCGATGATGCGGTCCCAGTCGAGGCCGAGCTCGGTGAGGATCTCCTCGGTCTGGGCGGCGAACTCGGGCGCCGGGCCGACCGCGGGCGCGGCGACGTCGAACTGCACCGGGCTCGCGACCAGCTCCAGGTCGCCGGCCTTGACGATGTACTCGTTCGCGCGGGCCTGCGGGTCGTTCCCGGCCTGCAGCGAGTCCTGCACCGGCGCCCACGGCCCGGCGAGGGTGGCGAAGCGCTCGGTCCACTCCGCCAGGGTCCGCGCGGCGATGGCCCCCCGCAGGATCGCGACGGCCTCCGCGGTGTTGGCGGCGATCCGCTCGGCGTCGGCGAAGCGGGGGTCGGCGGCCAGCTCCGGCCGGTCGATGTGGCGGCACACGTCCGCCCAGAACTTCCCGGGCTGGAGCATGACGAAGGCCAGGTAGCGGCCGTCGGACGTGGCGTACAGGCCGGACAGCGGGTTCGTCGGCGACCCGTGCGCCCCCGCCGGGGCCGCGACCAGCGGCTCGCCGACGTGCATCGACAGCGCGATGCCGTGGCCCATCGCCCACAGGCCGCTGCCGAACAGCGACACGTCGACGACCGACGGCTCGCCGGTGCGCTCGCGCCGGAACAGCGCGGCCGCGATGCCGCCGGCGAGGTTCGTGCCGGAGACCGTGTCGCCGTAGGCGGGGCCCGGCGGGCTGATCATCCCCTCGGTCCCGGACGGGGTGAGGCTGGCGGCGGTCCCGCCGCGGGCCCAGAACGCCGTCATGTCGTAGCCGCCCTTGTCGGCCTCCCGGCCGCGCGGGCCGAGGGCGCTGCCCCGGGCGTAGACGATCTCGGGGTTGACCGCGCGGACGTCGTCGACGTCGATGCCGAACTTGCGCCTGGCCCCCGGCAGGAAGCTGGTCAGGAACACGTCGGAGCGGCGGATCAGCGCCTCTAGCACCTCCTTGCCCTCGGGCACCGACAGGTCGAGCCCGAGGGAGCGCTTGCCGCGGTTGGCGTGCTCGATGTTGGGGTTCGGGTCGCCCTCGACGCGGAGCGTGCCGACCTGGCGGAGCCCGCGCTGCGGGTCGCCGGTGACGGCGTGCTCGACCTTGACCACGTCGGCGCCCCAGTCGGCCAGCACCCCGCCGGCCGACGGGACGAACCCGTACATGGCGACCTCCAGGACCCGGACGCCCTCCAGCGGCTTCATGCGGCCACCGCCGCGACGATCTCGGTCCCCATGCGCTCCTCCAAGCCCGTGCCGCTCATGTGGATGGAAGTTACATTCTCAAAAAAAGCAAATCAAGGTACAAGATCAGAGACTCAAGCTTCCGGTGCGGCTCCGCCCGGGCCCGGGACTTCCGGGAGGCTCGCTGTTGAGAGTACTGTTCTCACATCTGGAATGATGGTTCTCACGGAGGACGGCACCCATGGGACGTGTTGACGGGAAGGTCGCGTTCATCACGGGCGCGGCCCGGGGCCAGGGCCGCAGCCACGCGGTGCGGCTGGCCGAGGAGGGCGCCGACATCATCGCGGTCGACCTGTGCCAGGACTACGAGACGGTCGGCTACCCCCTCGCCCGGCCCGACGACCTCAAGGAGACCGTCCGGCTCGTCGAGGAGCTGGGGCGGCGCATCGTGGCGGTCCAGGCGGACGTCCGCGAGGCCGCGCAGCTGCGAAACGCGGTCGAGCGGGGCATGGCCGAGCTCGGCCGGCTCGACATCGTCGTGGCGCAGGCCGGCATCGCCGGGATGAAGGGGCAGCCGCCGCTGCGGGCGTGGAGCGACGTCGTCGACACCAACCTGGTCGGCACGATCAACGCGGTGCAGGCCGCGCTGCCGCACCTGCCCGAGGGCGGCTCGATCATCGCGACCGGCTCCACCGCGGCGCTCATGGTCATCGGCACCATCGACGACCCCGGCAAGGACCCGGGCGGCCACGCCTACATGTACGCGAAGCAGGCGCTGTCGCAGTACATCCACGAGCTGGCCCGGAACGTCGCCCGGCTGCGGATCCGCGCCAACGTCGTGCACCCGACCAACTGCAACACCGACATGCTCCACAGCGAGCCGATGTACCGGTCGTTCCGGCCGGACCTCGAGCACCCGACCCGCGCGGACGCCGAGCCCGCGTTCGGCGTGCAGCAGGCGATGCCGGTCCCCTACGTCGAGCCGAGGGACATCAGCGACATGGTGCTGTTCCTCGCCTCGGACGAGTCGCGCTACGTCACCGGCATGCAGATGCGGGTGGACGCCGGCGGCTACCTCAAGTGGCACGACTACAAGGTCTGAGACTCCCGGGAGGGGACATCGTGAAGGTGAAGGTCGATCCCGAGCGCTGCCAGGGCCACACGCTGTGCGCGATGCGGGCGCCGGAGGTCTTCGAGCTCGACGACGTCGACGGGCACTCCTCGCCGGTCAGCGAGGACGTCCCGGCCGGGCAGGAGGCGGCGGTCCAGGAGGCCGTCCGGTCGTGCCCGGAACGCGCGATCTCGGTCTCGTGAGCGGTAAGGAGGCGATGTGACCGACCCCTCGGGGCGCGCCCTGCCGGAGATCACCGAGCTGGACGCGTTCTTCTGGACGTCCGGGGCCGACGGGCGGCTGCGGTTCCAGGAGTGCGCGTCCTGCGCCACCCTGATCCACCCGCCGCAGCCGGTCTGCCGGCACTGCCGGGGCACCACCATGGCCGAGCGGGCCGTGTCCGGGTTCGCGACGCTCATCGGGTTCACCGTCAGCCACCGGTTCCGCGTGCCGGGGCTGCCCGCCCCCTACGTCGTGGCGCAGGTCGCGATCGAGGAGGATCCCCGGGTCCGGCTCACCACCAACGTCATCGGATGCGATCCCGGCGACCTGCGCCTCGGCATGCGCATGGAGGTGGTCTTCGAGAACGTCGAGGACGTGTGGCTGCCGCTGTTCCGTCCGGCCGCTGAGCAGGGGGAGCCGGCGCCGCTCCCCCACGACGAGATCGAGCCCGAGCAGATGCCGCGGCACGTCCGGCCGATGCCGGTCACCGAGAAGTTCGAGGACAAGGTCGCGATCAGCGGCATCGGGGCGTCGCGGATCGGGCGCCGCCTGATGGTCCCGCCGCTGTCGCTCACGGTGGCGGCGTGCCAGGAGGCGGTCGCGGACGCCGGCCTGGACCTCGCCGACATCGACGGGCTGGCGACCTACCCGGGCGCCGGCGCGTTCGGCGGGTTCGCCGAAGGCGGCGTCACCGCGCTGGAGTCGGCGCTCGGCATCCGCCCGACCTGGTACAACGGCGGCGCCGAGACGTTCGGCCCGGGCGGTTCGCTGATCGCGGCGATGCTGGCGGTCGCGGGCGGGCTGGCCCGGCACGTGCTGTGCTTCCGGACCCTCTGGGAGGCCACCCACACCGAGCTGATGCGGCAGGGCAGGATCGGCGCCGGCGGCGGCGGGCGGGTCGGCGGCGGCGGCGCCTGGATCCGGCCGTTCGGCGCGGTGTCGGCGGCGCACACGCTGGCGCAGAACGCGCAGCGCCACTTCCACCGCTACGGGACGACGCGCGAGACGCTCGGCTGGATCGCGCTGAACCAGCGCGCGAATGCCGCGCTCAACCCGTCCGCCGTCTACCGCGACCCGATGACCATGGAGGACTACCTCCAGGCGCGGCCGATCACGACGCCGTTCGGGCTGTACGACTGCGACGTGCCCTGCGACGGCGCGATCGCCGTCATCGTGTCGGCGGTGGACGCGGCGCGCGACCTGGCGAAGCCGCCCGTCCTCGTGGAGGCGGTCGGCACCCAGATCGTCGAGCGCCTGGAGTGGGACCAGAGCACCCTGACGCACGAGCCGCAGGTCCTCGGGCAGGCCGCGCACCTGTGGACCCGCACGTCGCTGCGGCCCTCCGACGTGGACGTGGCGCTGCTCTACGACGGCTTCACCATCAACTGCCTGTCCTGGATCGAGGCGCTCGGCGTCTGCGGCATCGGCGAGGCGAAGGACTTCCTCGACGGCGGCAAGAACATCGCGCGCGACGGCGTCTTGCCCCTCAACACCCACGGAGGGCAGCTCTCCCACGGGCGCACCCACGGGATGGGACTGATGCACGAGGCGATCGTCCAGCTGCGCGGCGAAGGCGGCGAACGGCAGGTGGCGGACGCCGGAGTGGCAGTGGTGAGCAGCGGGGGCCTCACCCCCAGCGGGGTCATCCTGTTGCGATCCGACACGTGAGCCCGCCGGACGCCGGACCGTCCCGGCGGGTGGCGGACGTCGGCGGCGTCCCGATGTCGGCGCTGGTCGCTGAGGCGCCGCGGCCCAGGGCCGTCGTGGTCGCCCTGCACGGCGGCGCGACGACCGCAGCGTACTTCGACGCGCCGAACCGGCCCCGGCTCTCGCTGCTGCGGACCGGTTCGGCGCTCGGCTTCACCGTTATCGCTCTGGACCGTCCCGGCTATGGCGCTTCGGCGGCGCGTCCGGACCGGACGGCGACCGCCGAAGCGCGGGTCGACCTGGCGTACGGCGCGATCGACGGGCTGCTGGCGTCGCGTCCTCGCGGCGCGGGCGTGTTCCTGGTGGCCCATTCGCTGGGCTGCGAGCTGGCCGTGCGGATGGCGGCCTCCGGGCGCGGCGGCGAGCTGCTGGGCCTGGAGATCTCCGGGACCGGACGGCACTACCAGCCGCCGGCGGCGGAACTGCTGGGGAGCCGGCTCCGGGGCGGTCTCCCGCCGGCGCCGCTCGCGGGCACGGTACGCGACCTCGTGTGGGGCGGCGCCCACCTCTACCCGGAGGGCATCGCCGGGGAAGCGGGGATCCTCGTTTCCGGTGCCGCCTACGAGGGCGCCGTCGTCCGGGCCTGGCCGCGCGACTTCCCGTCCGTGGCCGCCGGGGTGCGCGTCCCGGTGCACTACACCGTCGCCGAGCACGAGGGCGTGTGGCGGGCGGGCCGCGCGGGCCTGGCGGACGTCGCCGCGATGTTCACCGCGGCGCCGCGCGTCGAGACCGCGGAGCAAGCGGGCGGGCACAACCTGAGCCTGGGGCTGTCGGCCAGGGCGTACCACCTGAGGGTCCTGGCGTTCGCGGAGGAGTGCGCGCTGGCCCGCGAGCGTCAGTCGGCGGGATCCGCGGCGGGGGACGCGGCCGCGGAGCCGGCGATCCCGCCGTAGCAGAACTCCCAGATCTCCGCGGAGGTGAAGGGCACGGCGTGGCCGCCGGCCGGCACGCCGTTGCCCTGCGCGGCGAACATGATCGTCTGCATCACCAGGGAGGCCCGCCGCCGCGGCCGCCCGGCGGGGATCGCGCCGCTCGCCGCGGCCTGCTCGATCAGCTCGGTGAACACCGCGAGGAGGGGGAGGTGGGCCGCCGCCACCTGCGTGGGATGCCGGACGAGCAGCTGCTGCGCGAAGTCGCTGAACAGCGGGCGCTCCACCTGGTGCCTCGGGCGCGACTGCTCGTACAGCAGCTCGACGGCGCCGCGGAGCCGGCGCAGCGGGTCGTCCTCGGCGAGGGCGGCGTCGCGGATCTCCAGCGCGCCCCTGGCGAGCGCGTCCTCGAACAGCGCCAGCAGCAGCTCGTGCTTGCCGTCGAAGTGCTGGTAGAAGCTGCGCAGCGACTGCTGGGACCGTTCGACGATCTCCTGGACGGTGAAGTCCGTCGTCCCCTTCTCGGCGATGAGGTCCTGGGCCGAGTCCAGGAAGCGCTGCACGCGCTGCTCGGCGCGGAGCTTGGCGGCCCGGGTGGACCGCTCGACGGCCCGCCGGCGCCAGGCCGGCTCTTCGGAGACTTCGGTCACCCGCAGAACGATACTCTTCAATCTGGATAAAGCCATACCTGTTCACTCTCGCGATCCTCTCGCTATCGAGACTTTTACTTTCGATTCTTGAGAATGCTATTCTCCCGCTATGCACCACCTGGGCCTGCAGGCGGAACGGCGTCCCGACGCGATCGCGGTCATCGAGAGCGACGGCGCGACCGTGACCTACGGCGAGCTCGACGCCCGCTCGCGGCACCTGGCCGCGGCGCTCGGGATGAGCCCCGGGGAGCGCATCGCCATCCAGATGCCCAACGGGGCCGCCCTGCTGGCGGTCGCCTGGGCGGCGCAGCGCTCGGGGCTCTACTACACGCCCGTCAACACGCACCTGCGGCCGTCGGAGATCGAGGAGATGACCGACGGCAAGCTGCTCGTCACAGAGGACGTCTACGAGCGGCTGCTCGCCCAGGATGTCGACGGCACCGCGCTCCGCGAGTGCGAGGGACGCGAGCTGCTGTTCTCCGGCGGCACGACCGGCCGCCCGAAGGCGATCCGCAAGCAGCTCACCGCGGGCCCCATGGGCGACCCGTCCGCCGAGTGCGTCAAGATCGCGCTCGGGCTCGAGCGGTACGGGATCGGCCCCGGCAGCGTCTACCTGTCCCCCGCACCGCTCTACCACGCCGCCCCGCTCGTCTACTGCATGTCGCTGCTGCGGCTCGGCGCCACCCTCGTCGTCATGGACCGGTTCGACGCCGCCCGGGCGCTCGAGCTGATCGAACGCCACCGGGTCACGCACGCCCAGTTCGTCCCGACGATGTTCGTCCGCATGCTGAAGCTGCCCGCCGAGCTGCGCGACCGCGACCTGAGCAGCCTCGAACTCGTCTTCCACAGCGCCGCCCCGTGCCCGGTCGAGGTCAAGCGGCGGATGCTCGACTGGTTCGGCCCGATCATCCACGAGTACTACTCCGGCACCGAGGGCTACGGGCACGTCGCCATCGGGCCGGAGGAGTGGCTCGCGCACCCCGGCTCGGTCGGCAAGGCGGGCGACGACGTCAGCATCCGCGACGGCGTCGTCTACTTCGGCGAGCGCACCCTCGGCGACGTCGGCCGCCTCGACGAGGACGGCTACCTGTACCTGACCGACCGGGTCGCCCACATGATCGTCTCCGGCGGGGTCAACATCTACCCGCAGGAGGCCGAGAACGTCCTCGTCATGCACCCCGCCGTGGCGGACGTCGCGGTGATCGGCGTCCCGGACCCGGAGATGGGCGAGCGGGTGCTGGCGGTCGTCCAGCCCGCGGACGAGCGGCCCCGCGACGAACTGAAGGACGAACTGCTCGCCTACTGCAGGGACCGCCTCGCCCACTACAAGTGCCCGCGCGACGTCGACTTCGCCGCCTCCCTGCCGCGGGACCCCAGCGGGAAGCTCCGCAAGGGGCTGCTCCGGGAGACGTACTGGGAGAACCACGAAACGAGGATCGTCTGAATGGCATGGGAGTTTCGCACCGAGCCCGAGTTCGAGAAGAAGCTGGACTGGATCAGGCGGTTCCGTGAGGAGTGCATCGAGCCGCTGGACATCCTGCATCCGGGACGGGCCTTCCACCCCCTGGACGACGAGCTGGGCCCCGTCGTCCGCGGGCTGAAGCGGCAGGTGCGCGATCAGGGCCTGTGGGCACCGCACCTCGGGCCTGAGCTCGGCGGGCGCGGGTTCGGCCAGCTCAAGCTGGCGCTCATCAACGAGATCCTCGGCTCGTCCGGCTGGGCGCCCGTCGTGTTCGGCACCGCGGCGCCGGACACCGGCAACGCCGAGATCATCGCCCGCTACGGCACCGAGGAGCAGAAGGAGCGCTACCTCCAGCCGCTGCTGGAGGGCGAGTGCTTCTCCTGCTTCTCGATGACCGAACCGCACGCCGGCTCCGACCCGACGATGTTCACGACCCGGGCGGTGCGCAACGGGGACGACTGGGTCATCACAGGCCGCAAGTTCTTCTCCTCCAACGCCCGCACCTCCGGCTTCGTCATCGTGATGGCGGTGACGGACCCGGACGTGAACCCGTACAAGGGCATGTCGATGTTCCTGGTGCCGAGCGACACCCCGGGCGTCCGGGTGGAGCGGCACGTCGGGACGCTGGGCGAGGGCACCGACGAGGGCATGCACGCCCTCATCCACTACGACGGCGTCCGCGTGCCCGGCGACGCGCTGCTCGGCGGCGAGGGCCAGGCGTTCGCGATCGCCCAGACCCGGCTCGGCGGCGGCCGCGTCCACCACGCGATGCGGGTCGTCGGCCAGTGCCAGAAGGCGCTCGACATGATGGCCGAGCGCGCCCTCTCGCGGGAGACGCAGGGGAGCCGGCTGGCGGACAAGCAGCTCGTTCAGGCCGACCTCGCCGAGTCCTACGCGCAGCTGACCCAGTTCCGGCTGTTCGTGCTGTACACGGCCTGGCAGATCGACGAGTACCAGGACTACAAGCGGATCCGGAAGGACATCGCGGCGATCAAGTTCCTGACGCCGAAGGTCCTGCACGACGTCGTCTACCGGTCGATGCACCTGCACGGCGCCCTCGGCGTCTCCAACGAGATGCCGTTCGCGGACATGTGGAACGGCGCGGCGGTGATGGCGGTCGTCGACGGCCCGACCGAGGTCCACAAGATCACGGTGGCGCGGGAGGTGCTGCGCGGCCGCGAGCCGGCCCCCGGCCTGTGGCCCACCCAGCACCTGCCCGCCCGGCGCGAGTGGGCCCGCGAGCGGTTGGAGGACCTGTGCCGGAACCAGTGAACGGCCCGAAGGCGGCCCGCCGCGGCGGCGCGGTCCGGCGAACGGCGGCCCGGGCGGCGGACCTCGCCGCCGCGGCACGGCTCTGAGGAGCGAAGGCGCATGGATTTCGAGTTCGACGAGGACCAGCGGCTGCTGCGGGAGATGGTCCGCGAGACGGTGGAGCGGTCGCGGTCGCTGCCGCCCGAGCAGCTCTGGAAGACCTACCTGGACCTCGGCTGGCTGGAGACGCCGCCGGTCGAGCTGGCGATCGTGCTGGACGAGCTCGGCTACGTCGCCGACCCGACGCCCTTCCTCGCCACGGCGACCTGGTTCACGCCGCTCGCCGGGCGCCTGCCCGCGGGGTCGGGGACGGGGGTCTGCGACGGCACCGGACGGTTCGTCCTGGACGCCGGCCGCGCCGACGAGGTCGCGCTGCTGACCGGGTCCGGGGTGGTCGTGGTGAGCGGCGCGGAGGTCGCCGCCGAACCCGTGGCCGTCTTCGACCCGACGCTGCACGTGGCGCACGTCGAGGCCGCGGACCTCGTCGCGGGGATCCCCGACCTGACCCTCATGGGGCTGGCGATCACCGCGGTGGGCGCCTGCCGGCGCATCCTGGACCTGGCGGTCGCGCACGTGAAGCGGCGCGAGCAGTTCGGCGTGCCGATCGGCTCCTTCCAGGCCGTCAAGCACAAGGCGGCCGACATGCACGTGGCGATCGAGCGGGCCAGGGCGCTGGCGTACTACTCGGCGCTGACCATCGCCGAGGACGATCCGCGCCGCCGCGAGGCCGCGCTGATGGCCAAGGCGTCCGCCGGGGAGTGCCAGCGGGTCGTGTTCAAGCACGGCTACCAGCTGTTCGGCGCCATGGGCTACACCTGGGAGAACGACCTGCAGATCTACCTCAAGCGGGCCAAGGCGTGCGACCTGCTGCTCGGCACGGCGTCCGTGCACCGCAGGGCGCTGCTGGAGGAGCACGCGCGGAAGGGCGCCGCCCGATGAAGCTCACCCCCGACCCCGAGATCGAGGAGTTCCGCGCGGAATTCGCCGCGTTCCTCGACGCGAACCTGCCCTCCGCGGAGGAGGCCTTCCCGCGCCCGAAGTCCAGCGCGGACATCCCCGAGTGGGCGCGGCGGTGGCAGCGCAAGCTGTTCGACGCGGGCTGGCTGCTGCCGGGCAACCCGCCCGAGTTCGGCGGGCGGAACGCGACGCTGCCGCAGCAGCTCGCCCACCTGGAGGAGCTGTCGCGGCGGCGGATCTACCACAGCTTCAACCCGCAGGGCCTCGGCATCGTCGCGGCGTCGCTGCTGACCTTCGGCACCGAGGAGCAGAAGCGGCGGTGGGCCGCGCCGATCCTGCGCGCCGAGATCACCGCGGCCCTCGGGATGAGCGAGCCCGGCGCCGGCTCCGACCTCGCCGGGCTGCGCACCCGCGCCGTCCTCGACGGCGACGAGTTCGTGGTGAACGGGCAGAAGGTGTGGACGTCGGGCGCGCACGACGCCGACATCCTGCTGACGTTCGTGCGCACCGACCCGGACGCCCCCAAGCACAAGGGCATCAGCGTACTGGTGATCCCGACCGACAGCGAGGGGCTGGTCCGGCGCCCGTTCGGGTCGATCGCCGCGCCCGACGACTACGACTTCAACGAGGTCTTCTTCACCGACGTCCGGGTGCCGCGCGAGAACCTCGTCGGCCCGCTGCACGGCGGCTGGGGCGTGGCGCACGGCTCGCTCGGGCACGAGCGGACGCTGCTGTGGCTGAGCTACGCCGACTGGATGAGCTACCTGATCGAGGACTCCCCCAGCACCGAGGAGTGGTACGCCACGCTGCTCATGGACCTGCAGGCGATCCGGCTGCTCGGCTACCGGCAGCTCGCCGGCGGCCGCGACCCCGCCGAGCGCTCGGTGCTGAAGCTGTTCGGCTCGGAGGCCGTGCAGGAGGCGTCGCTGCACGCGCTGGAGGAGCACGGGCCCGACTCGCTCGTCCACCCCACGCTGACCGCGCCGTACAACCACATGGACCTCGCCGACCACTACGCGAGCTGGTTCGAGCGGTACGCGCGCAGCTTCGGCGGGACGATCGCGGGCGGCACCTCGGAGATCCAGCGCAACATCATCGCCGAGCGCATCCTCGGGCTGCCCCGGGCTGACCCCGCCCCGGCGCGGCGGCACCGAAAGACCGCATAGGAACTCAGTGAGGAGGACGGATGAGCGCATCCGACCTGCGCGTCGGCTTCATCGGGCTCGGCAGCCAGGGCGGGCCGATGGCCCGCCGGATCGTCGACGCGGGCCATCCGACCACGCTGTGGGCGCGGCGCGCGGCCACGCTCGAGTCGTTCGCCGGCACGGGCGCGTCCGTGGCGGCGTCCCCGGCGGAGCTGGCGCGGGCGAGCGACCTCGTCTGCGTCTGCGTCGTCGACGACGCGGGGGTCGAGGAGGTGCTGACCGCGGACGACGGCGTGCTCGCCGGCCTCGGGGAGGGCGGGGTGATCGCGGTGCACAGCACCGTCCATCCCGACACCTGCCGGCGGCTCGCGGCCGAGGCCGCCGGCCGGGGCGTGCGCCTGGTCGACGCGCCGGTGAGCGGCGGCGGGCCGGCGGCGGAAGCGGGGCGCCTGCTGGTGATGGCGGGCGGCGAGCAGAAGGACGTCGACCTGTGCCGCCCGGTGTTCGCGTCCTACGGGGACCCGATCGTCCACATGGGGCCGGTCGGGTCCGGGCAGGTCACGAAGCTGCTGAACAACCTGCTGTTCGCCGCCAACCTCGCGACCGCGTCGACCGCTCTCGGCCTCGGCTCCGCCCTGGACGTCGATCCGGTCCGGCTCGCCGAGGTGATCTCGCACGGCAGCGGGGCGAGCTTCGCCCTGGACCGGGTCGCCTCGGGCGGCGGGTCGCTCGACCGCATCGCGGCCCACGCCGGCGGGCTGCTCCGCAAGGACGTCGGCCTGGTCGCGGACATCGCCGCTGCGGCGGGCGCGGAGCCCGGCGCCGTCCTGCGGGCCGCCGACGCGGCCCTCGCCGCGATGAAGCACCCCAGGTGACGGGACCGCCCCCCAGAGAGGAACGATCGGATGGACCAGATCCTGTACGACGTGAAGGACCGCGTCGCGGTCATCACGCTGAACCGGCCCGAGGCCGCCAACGCGCAGACCATGGAACTGCTCGACGCCCTCGACGCCGCCTGGAGCCGCGCCGCCGGCGACGACGACGTCCGGGTCATCGTGCTGAAGGCCAACGGCAGGCACTTCTCGTCCGGCCACGACATCAAGGGCGGCGGCCCCGTCCCGGACAAGATCACCCTGGAGCACATCTACGGGATCGAGGCGCGCCGGTACCTGGAGTACACGCTGCGGTGGCGCAACGTCCCGAAGCCGTCGATCGCGGCGGTCCAGGGCAAGTGCATCGCGGGCGGCCTCATGCTCTGCTGGCCGTGCGACCTGATCGTGGCGGCCGAGAACGCGCAGTTCTCCGACCCCGTGGTGCACATGGGCATCGGCGGCGTGGAGTACCACGGCCACACCTGGGAGCTCGGCCCGCGCAAGGCGAAGGAGATCCTGTTCACCGGCCGTCCCGTCACCGCGGAGGAGGCGGAGAAGGTCGGCATGGTGAACCGGGTCGTCCCGCTGGACGACCTGGAGACGACCGCGATGGAGCTGGCCGGTCAGATTTCGCAGATGCATCCGTTCGCTTTGCGGCAGGCCAAGCGCGCCGTCAACCAGACCCTCGACGTGCAGGGCTTCTACGCGGCGATCCAGGCGGTCTTCGACGTCCACCAGACCGGGCACGGCAACGCCCTCAGCGACGGCGGGTTCCCCGTCCTCATGCGGCTCGACGGGATGAAGGACAAGCTCAAGAGCCGGTAGCGGCGCGCGGCGGCCGGGGACGTCAGCGGTCCCCGGCGCGCCCGCCGCCGGAGGCCCCGGCGGTGCCGAACGTCCGTGCGGTGGCAATGCCGGTGAGGCGGTCGCCGTTGCCGGAGTCGCGCAGCTCGACCTGCGCGAGGCCGTCCCGCATCCGGGCGGTGGCGACGACGGGCCCTGTCCGCGCGGGCTGGAGGTAGCGCAGGCCGAGCGAGCACAGGGCGTCGCCCGGCGCCAGAGACAGGGCCGCCTCTTCCGCGACCAGCGCGATGAGCCCGCCGTTGATGGTCCCGGAGATGTTGAGACCGTCGTCCGAGCGCGGCAGGACGGCCCGGCCGGGCTCGCGGCGCTCGCAGCCCGCGCGTTCGGCGAGCGGCCTGGACAGCCGTTTCCGCAGGCGGGGGAGCTCGATGTCGAACGCGGGCGGGAGCGTGATGCCGGGATCGGGCGCCGTCATGAACGAGGCGTGCGCCATCGCCAGCGGCTCCCCGCCGGCCGTCGTGAACCCGACGCTCGCCACGAACACCGACCGGCCGGCCTTCACCACCCTGGCGGTCGCGTCGACGGTCCCGCTCGCGGGAGCCGGGCCGTACAGCTGGACGTCGAGTTCCAGGGTCACCGGCACGCGGGGCGCCGTGGCCTGGGTGGCCAGCAGGCCGGTGAGCGTGTCGGCCCAGGCGGCCAGCACGGACGTCCGGAGGCGGCCGGCGCCCGGGACGTGCATCGCGGCGGTGACCGAGGCCGTGCCGCGCAGGTCGTCGCCGTCCCGCCGGGTGGCGAGGCCCAGTTCGGCGAGCAGGTCCCGGGCGGGCCCTCGGCGGGCACCGGCGGCGGGCCCGGAGGTGCGGGTTCGGTGCGATGGGGTCATGAGAGCGCCGGAAGGACCTCCTCGGCGAACAGCCGGACCGTCTCCGGAGCGCCGAAGTCGTGGAACTGGCAGATGAAGAGTTCGGCGCCGGCTTCGCGTTCGCGAGACAGCGCCTCCGCGACCTCGTCGGGGGTACCGGCGATGACCCCGCCCCACGCGCCGAAGCGGCGGTGGACGGTCGCGACGACCTCTTCCCGCGTCGCCGAGGACGCCGCGAGGCCGATGGGGTGCTGCACGGAGACCCGCGCCGCGCCCGCCGACGGGCGGAGTTCGGCGAGCCGGTCCGTCGCGCCCGCCGGGCAGTTCCACCAGT
Organism: Spirillospora sp. NPDC000708; assembly: GCF_040299565.1. Lineage (NCBI taxonomy): Bacteria > Bacillati > Actinomycetota > Actinomycetes > Streptosporangiales > Thermomonosporaceae > Spirillospora > Spirillospora sp. NPDC000708. The sequence continues at coordinate 17,699 of NZ_JBEPCJ010000112.1, read as the reverse complement.
CGGCGCGTCCGGCGACGAGGGGCATCGTGAACCGGGAGCCGGAGCCGCCGATGTGGATCGGCACGCTCCCCGCGACGGGGCGGGGGCGGCAGACGGCGTCCCGGAGCGTCCAGTGGACGCCGTCGAAGTCGACCGGTTCGCCGCTCCACAGCAGGCGGAGGAGGTCGATGGTCTCGGCGAGCCGGCCGGCCCGCGCCGCCGGGCCGGGGTCGGTGAACCCGTAGTCGGTGAGCTCCCGGGCGACCGACCCCCAGCCCAGGCCGAGTTCCAGCCGCCCGCCGGAGATCACGTCGAGGCTCGCCGCCATCTTCGCCAGCACCGCCGGATGGCGGAACTCCGCGCACAGGACGAGGTGCCCGACGTGCAGCCGCTCGGTGCGCATGGCCAGCGCCGTGGCGACGGTCCAGGCATCGAGCATGTCGAGCCCGCGGTCGCCGGGAGGCGCGAGGTGGTCGATGAACCAGGCCGAGTGGAAGCCCGCCTCCTCCGCCGCCCGCGCGCGGCGCTCGATGGCGGCGAAGTCCATCCTGATCTGCGGGAGGTAGAGGCCGGCGAGGGCGCGGCCGGTCGTCGCGGCGGTTCCCGCCCGCCCGGTCACACCGGGATGAGGCGGGAGAGGTTCCCGCCCATGATCTTCGCCTGGGCGTCGCCGGGCAGGGCGGCCAGGTCGTCGACGTAGGTGATCGGGTCGGCCTTGCCCTCGGGGTGCGGGAAGTCCGACCCGAACAGCACCCGGTCGATGCCGAGGACGCCGGCCAGCGCGGCCATGTCGTCCTCGATGAACGGGCTCACATGGATCAGCCGGCGCATCTGCTCGACCGGGTCCTCGCCGAAGCCCTGCGGCATCTTCTTGTAGGTGACCGCGAGCTTCTCCAGCAGCGGCGCCACCCACGACGACCCGGTCTCGATCGTGGCGATCTTCAGGTCGGGGAAGCGGGTCAGGCAGCCGTGGCAGATCAGCGACGCCACGGTGTCCTCGATGGCCCGCCACTGCCCGATCTCGCGGAACGGCTGCAGCGTGAACGGCAGGTACTCGCGCTGCCTGCCCTCCCAGTCGGCGGCGTACCGCTGGTAGCCGCTGTCGGAGGAGTGGAACGCCACCAGCGTGCCGCTCTCCTGGACCAGCCTCCAGAACGGGTCGAACTCCGGCAGCGCGATGGAGCGGGGGCCGCGGACGCCGTGCGCGGGCGCCGGGCGGACCAGCACGACGCGCGCGCCGCGCTCCAGGCACCACTCCAGCTCCCGGACCGCCTCCTCGACGATCGGCAGCGTGATCACCGGGGCGGTGAAGATCCGGTCCCGGTAGTTGAACGACCACACCTCGTCCAGCCAGCGGTTCAGCGCGTGGACGGCCGCGTGGGTCAGCTCGGGGTCGTCCCGCATCCGCTCCTCGAGCAGGCTCGCCAGCGTCGGGAACATCAGCGAGCGCTGGACGCCCTGCACGTCCATCAGCTCCAGCCGCGGGCCCGGCTCACGGAACGCCGGGATCGACTCGATCGGCCGGCCGACGATCTCCCGGTACGACCTGCCCTCGGGGTTCCCGTGCTTGAAGTAGTCCTCCTGCGCGCCGGGGCGGGCGACCTTCTCGAACGTCGGGTTGGGGATGTACTCGCTGATCCGGCCCTGGATCGCGATCTTCGTCCGGCCCCGCACCCGGACGTACTCGATGGCGCCCCGGTACTCCTCCGGGAGGTACCGGGTGAAGGCGTCCTCGGTCTCGTACAGGTGGTTGTCCGCGTCGAACAGCGGATACGGCAGCGCGCGTGACGGCATGGAAGTCACCTCTCGGGTTCCCTCGGCGGGTAGCAGCTTATATCGACGTCGATGTCAAAATCAATGCGATGGGGGGCCGTCACAGCACCGTGGCGGGGTCCGGCGAAGACCGCCGGGCGAAGGGCCGGATCATCCCCTGCACGGAGTAGGAGGCGACCAGGCGACCGTCCTCGGCGTGGACGCGGCCCTCGCTCTGCGCGGTTCCGCGGCCCGTATAGACGACCCGGGTGGCGTACAGCAGCCACTGCGTGACGTCGACGTCGTCGTGGTAGGCGATCGTCGCCTGGGAGATGCCGGTGGAGATCGTCTGGTGCGCCATGGCCTCGCTGTAGCCGGCGTGCGGGCGCAGCGCCGCGGCGATCGTCCAGTGCGTGACCGACTGCGTCATCAGGGCGGCATGCAGGTACGCGGCCGGCGGCGCGTCGGCGAAGCGCGTCCACACGTACAGCTCGGGCGGCCCGACGCGCCGCGGGTCCAGGTCGTAGGCGTCGTCGACGATGCGGATCTCGCGGCCGCCCACGTCCATGCCGGGCCGCTCGAAGGGACGCGGCGGCAGACGCACGCCGGGCATCGGCGCGGCGGAGCCGAGGAAGTCGCCGCAGTCGGCTCCCATGAGGATCAGCCCGGCGCAGCGCGGGGAGCCGTCCTGGATGACCCGCGCCTGGACGGTGGAGTACGTCCGCCCGCTGTGCGGGACCTCCAGCTCGACCTCCAGCCCCGCGTCGTGGCGGGCGATCCGCGAGAAGACCATGGACGCGGACAGGACGCGCTGACCGGGGATCTCCTTCGACGCCGCGACGACGGCGTCCGCCAGGAGCTGCCCGGCCTCGACGACGTTGCGGGCACTGGTCCCATGGGCGGGTGCCGAGTACCGGCCGGGCCCGGCCGGCTGGACGTCCATCAGCCGGAGCAGCTCTTCCTGGTCCCAGCCTCTCTCCGCCTCAGCCATGGCGGCCGCCGCCGGGGTGAGGCGCGGAGGTGACGGGGGTGGCGGCGCCGATCCGGACGACGGCCGCGTCCTGGTAGAACGCGATGTGGTCGCGGAGGATCGCGACCTCGGTGTACGGCTCCGGGTACTCCCAGGCGATCGGGCCGTCACCGTCCCGCAGCCGCCAGTACCTCGCCCGCCCCTTGAACGGGCACCGCGACGTCTCCTCCGACGGCGCGAGGTGCTCGGTCCGCACGTCCGCCCGGGGGATGTAGATCACGAGCCCGTGGTCCTGCTCGTCGACGACGAGCGCGCGGGTCGTCTCGGCGAGGAGCACGCCCTCGTGGGTCACCTGGACGAGGTTGCGCTTGCGGCGCACGTCGACGCGGTAGTCCGGCCGGTCGGTGTAACCCGACGGCTGCATCGGGCTTCTCCTTCCTCGTAAGACGTCCACCGCGCGCGGTGGACGCCGCGGCCTGCCTTACAGGGCGTCCCGCAACGACCCGGCGCGCACCTGCTCGCGCAGGCGGAACTTCTGGATCTTGCCGGTGGCCGTGCGCGGGAAGTCCGCGACGAGGTGCACCGACTCCGGCCACTTCTGCCGGGCGAGCCCGGCCGCGGCGAGATGGGCCCGGACGTCGTCCAGCGACACCGGGCTCGCCGGGTCGCGCGGGCGGATCACCGCGGTGGCGTGCTCGCCCAGCCGGGCGTCCGGTTCGGCGACGACGCTGACCTCGGCGACCCGCTCCAGCGTGAGCAGCAGCGACTCGACCTCCTGGGCGCTGATGTTCTCGCCCCCGCGGATGATGACGTCGGCGACCCGGTCGGTGATCGTGAGGTAGCCGTCGGCGTCGACCTCGCCCATGTCGCCGGTGCGGTACCAGCCGCCGGCGTCGAACGCGCGCGCGGTGAGCGCGGGGTCGGTGTAGCCGACGAAGCAGTCGGCGCCGCGGGTGAGGATCTCGCCGTCGTCGTCCAGGCGGAACTCCGCGCCCGGCAGCGCGCGGCCGTCGGTGCGCAGCCGCTTGTCCGGCGGGTCGGTCAGCAGGCTCGCCGTGACCGAGGGGTGCTCGGTGCTGCCGTACGAGCGGTAGACCGCAATGCCCTCCCGCGTCGCGCGCTCGGTGAAGGTGTCCGGCACCGGCGCGCCGCCGAGGCCCATGTGCGGGATGAGCGCCAGGTGCTCGGGCGTGAAGCCGGGGTGGTCCAGCAGGCTCGTCAGGAAGTAGGGCGGGCCGCCGGCGACGCCGATGCGCTCCTCGGCCATCACCGCCAGCACGTCGGCCGGGTCCCACACGTCGATCAGATGCACCGGCTCGGACCGCAGCAGCGGCACCAGGAACGCGTTGATCATGCCCATGAAGTGGCCGACGGGGGTGCCGACGAGCGTCGGCGGCCCGCCCCTGGCGTAGAAGCGGTCGCACTGGCGCGCTTCCCAGGCGATCGTCTGGTGGCTGTGCACGACTCCCTTCGGGTTGAGGGTCGTCCCGGACGTGAAGCCCACGATCGCCGGCATCTCGGGCTCGACCCGCTCCGGCTCCTCGATCGGGCGCGCCCGCAGCATCAGGTGGAACGGCGTGGCGGCAGCCGGCAGTTCCGCCTCGGGGCGGTCGCCCACCACCAGCCACAGCGGCTCCTCGTCCCGTCCGGCGAGCAGCTCCGCGTACTGCTCGAGGTGGTCGGTGCGGCCGAAGCGGTCGGGCGTGACGATCACCGCGGGACGGGTCTCGTCGAGGATGCGGCCGACCTCCCTGGGCCCGTAGAAGTGCACCACCGGGACCACGACCGCCCCGACGTACGCGGCGGCCCAGAACGTGACGGCGGCCTCGACCCAGTTCGGCATCTGCACCACGACGACCGAGCCGGGGCCGACGCCCCAGTCCAGCAGGGCGCGGGCGAAGGAGCGGCTGGCGCGGTCCACCTCGGCGAACGTGCCGTTCCAGGGCCGGACCCTGGACCGCACCTGGAACCGCAGCCCCGGAGCCCGGCCGAGCCCCTCGGCCACCATCGAGCCGAGGGAGCCGTCCGTCCACCACCCTTCCGCGTGGTAGCGCCGGGCCAGCTCGGCGGGGACCGTCCGCACGCCCCAGCCGTCGACAACAGAGCCTGTGGTCACCGCACCGCCTTCCGGGAGGCCTGATGGCGGCGGGGCACCGCCCGCCGTCCTCACCGCCATCGAAGTATATTTCGACGTCAACGTCAATACTGTGCCCGCGCCGCGGCCCGGGCGGCGAGGAACTCCCACGTGCGCTCGGCGTCCGCCGCGCTCGCGGCGAGCACGTGCGCGGCGAAGTCGGTGACGCCGCTCTCGGCGAACGCGTCGAGGCGCCGGCCGACCTCGTCGGGCGAGCCGACGATCGCGAGGTCCGCCACCCCGTCCACGCCCTCGCGGCGCAGCACCTTCCGGTACGAGGGGAAGCGGTCGTTGGCGCCCAGCCTGCGGTCGACGTGCTCGCGCGTGCCCGCGACGTCGCCGGTCACGGCGACCGGCAGGGCGGCCACGACCCGGAACGGCGAGCCGTCCGACCGCGCGCGCAGCGCGGGCCGGATCACCTCGGCGATCGTGCGCGGCCCCGCGGACCAGGTGACCACGCCCGCCGCCACCTCCGCCGCGAGCGCGGCCATGGCCGGGTTGACGGCCCCCAGCAGGATCGGCGTCGGCTCTCCGGCGACGGCGACGCCGCGGCCGTCCCGGCCGTCCATGACGGCCGTCAGCTGCTCGACGTACCAGCGCGTCGCCTCGATCGGCGGCGTCCACTCCAGCCCGAACGCGTCCCTGACCAGCGCCTCGTGCGACGGGCCCACGCCGAGCACCAGCCGGCCCTTCAGCACTTCCTGGACGGTCGCCACCTGCTGCGCGAGCGCGAACGGCGGGCGCAGGGGCATGGGCACCACCGCCGTCCCCAGCTCCACGCCCGGCACCTCGCGGCCCGCGACTGCGAAGGCGGTGAGCGTGTCGTGCCCGGTGAGCATCGGCGCCCAGTAGCCGGCGAGGCCGAACTCGGCGACCTTGCGGACCTCGCCGACGACGCCCTCGATCGTCCCGCGCATGGTGAGCCCAGAATGAACGGCGATGCGCATGCGTCCTCCCTCTCCCGCCGGGTCTTCGCTCAGTAGGACTTGGGCAGGCCGAGGACGTGCTCGCTGATGTAGTTCAGCACCATCTCCTGGCTGACCGGGGCGATGCGCATCAGGCGGGACTCCCGGAAGTAGCGCTCGACGTGGTACTCCCGCGCGTACCCGAAACCGCCGTGCGTCTGGACGGCCGCGTCGGCGGCGGCGAAGGCGGCGTCGGCGCACAGGTACTTCGCCGTGTTCGCCTCCTTGCCGCACGGTTCGCCGGCGTCGTAGCGGGCGGCGGCGTGCCGCGCCGCCAGCTCCGCCGCGTCCAGCCGCATCGACGCCTCCGCGAGCGGGAACGCGATCCCCTGGTTCTGGCCGATCGGGCGGCCGAACACCACCCGCTCCCCCGCGTACCGCACCGCACGGCGCAGCGCCGCCCGCCCGATGCCGAGCGACTCGTGCGCGAGCAGGATCCGCTCGGGGTTGATGCCGTCCAGCAGGTAGGTGAACCCGCGTCCCTCCTCGCCGACCAGCGCCGATCCGGGGACGCGGAAGTCGTCCATGAACAGCTCGTAAGAGGAGACCGCGTTGCGGCCCATCTTCGGGATCGCCCGCATCTCGACCTCGCCGCCGGTCAGGTCGACGACGAACATCGAGAGGCCGTCCGTCCGCCGCCGGCCCTCGCGCGGCTCGCTGGTGCGCGCCAGCAGCACCGCCTTCTGCGACTGCGCCGCCTTGGTGATCCAGACCTTCCGGCCGTTGATCACGTAGTCGGAGCCGTCCCGGCGGGCGAAGGTGCGGATGCGGCCGGTGTCGGACCCGGCGTCCGGCTCGGTGATGGCGAAGCAGACATGCAGGTCGCCGGTCGCGGCGGCGGGGAGCAGCTCGCGGCACAGCCGGTCGCCGCCGTGCCGCGCCACCAGGTTGAGGCCGAAGATCGTGAGGTGGAACGGGCTGCAGCCGTTCATGCCCGCCCCGGACGCGGCGATCTCGTACATCATCGACGAGGCCGCCGAAATGCCCATGCCCGCGCCGCCGTACTCGCGGGGGATGGCGATGCCGAGCCAGCCGGCCTCGGCGAAAGCCTTGTAGAACTCCCAGGGGAACCGGGTCTCCTGATCGACCTCGGCCCAGTACGCGTCGTCGAACCGCTCGGCCACCTCACGGACGGCCGCGCGCAGTTCGTCGTCGGTGAGAGCGTCGTCGGTTGTGGCCTCGGGGGCGGTGTCTTGGCTCATGCGAACTCCTCGATCGGTTCTTCCACCTCAGCGCACCGAGCGCCCGCCGTCGACGTAGAGGACCTGGCCGGTCACGAACCCGGAGTCCTCGGAGGCGAGGAACAGCGCGGCGTTGGCGATGTCGGCGGGCTTGCCGACGCGCCGCATCGGCAGGGTCGCCGCCACCTCCGCCAGCCGCTGGTCCACCGCGACGCCGAGCCGCTCGGCGGTCGCCCGGGTCATCTCCGTGTCGACGTAGCCGGGGCCGATCGCGTTGACGGTGATTCCGAACGGGCCGAGCTCGATCGCGGTCGTCCGCGTGAAGCCCTGGATCCCCGCCTTGGCGGCGGAGTAGTTCGCCTGGCCCCGGTTGCCCAGCGCGGAGGTCGAGGAGATGTTGATCACGCGCCCGTAGCGCCGCTCGACCATGATCCGCTGCGCGGCCCGGGTCACCAGGAACACCCCGCGCATGTGGACGGCCACCACGGTGTCCCAGTCGTCCTCGGTCATCTTGAACAGCAGGTTGTCCCGGGTGACGCCGGCGTTGTTGACCACGATGTCGAGGCCGCCGAACTCCTCGGCGAGCCGCCGCACGGTCCGGTCGACCTGCTCGGCGTCGGAGACGTCCGCGCCGAGGCCGACGGCCTGCCCGCCCGCGTCCCTGATCCCGGACACGGTCTCCCCGGTCAGGTCCTCCTTGAGGTCGAGGACGCCGACGCGGGCCCCGGCGCGGGCGTAGGTCCGGGCGATCTCCGCTCCGATGCCGCGGGCCGCGCCGGTCACCAGCGCGACGCGGCCGTCGAGGTTCGTCATGGTCGTTTCGCTCCCGAGTGCTGGGGTTCGGAGGAGGTGCGCGCGGCGCGGGGGCGGCCGTGCGCGATCGCGCGGACGGCGTCGCGGTGGGCGCCGGACTCCAGGAGTCGGACGTGCCACACGGCCTCCGCGTCCGCGCAGTCCGCGAGGTCGTGGTCATGGGCGCGGGCCAAATGCTCCTTCATGGCCCGGACCGCGTCCGGTGAGAGGGCGGCCAATCGTGCGGCCGTCTTGGAGACGTGCGCCGCCAGCTCGTCGTCGGCGACGGCCTCGTTGACGAGGCCGAGCTCCTGCGCGCGGGCGGCGCTCAGCGGCGGCGAGAGGTAGAGCAGTTCCAGCGCCCGCGACGCGCCGAGCAGGCGGGTCAGCTGCCAGGTGCAGCCGAAGTCGCCGGCCAGCCCGATCCGGCCGAAGCCCGTGCGCAGCGTCGCGGAGGCTCCGGCGTAGCGCAGGTCGCAGGCGAGCGCGAGGCCGAGTCCGGCGCCGACGGCCGCGCCCTCGACGAGCGCGACGGACGGCTTCGCCAGCTCCCGGAGCCGGACGACCGTCGCGCGCTGCAGCGCCTTCTGGGCGTCCAGCCGCTCGCCCGGATCGCCGGCGGGGCCGAAGATGCTCTCCCCCGCCGCGAGCTTGGCGAGGTCGCCGCCCGCGCAGAAGGCACCGCCGGCCCCGGCGATCACCACGGCCCGGACGTCGTCCGACGCGGCGGCGAGGTCCAGCATCGCGGCGAGGCCGTCGAGCATCTCCCGCGAGAACGCGTTGCGGACCTCCGGACGGTTCAGCGTGAGCGTCAGCACGCCGCCGGCCCGCGCGGCGAGCAGGTGCGCGGTGCCCGTCGGCAGGGCCTCGCCCGAATGATTTGACATAGACGTCGAAATTATAATGACGCGGTCGCCAGGTCAATGGCCCGCCCGCCCCGACACCGCCGACGACGCGGAGTAGATCGACATCGACGTCGAAGTTAGACTGACCGGACGCAGCCGGACCCGGACCGGGCGACCGCACCACCGACGGAGGAGCCCCATGCCCGACAGGCCAGCCACCCAGCCCCCGCCGCCGGCCCCGCCTCTCGCCGGCACGGTCGTGGTGAGCTTCGAGCAGGCGGTGTCTGCGCCCTACTGCACGCGCATGCTCGCCGACCTCGGCGCGGAGGTCGTCAAGGTCGAGCACCCGCGCACGGGCGACCTCACCCGGTGGTTCGACGACGCCGCCGGCGGCATGGCGACCTACTTCGTCTGGCTGAACCGCAACAAGCGGTCCCTGGCGCTGGACTGCAAGCGCCCCGAGGCCCGGCCCGTCCTCGACCGGCTGCTCGAACGCGCCGACGTCGTCGTGCAGAACCTCGCGCCCGGCTCCGCCCGCCGCCTCGGCCTCGACGCGGCGACGCTCGTCGAGCGGTACCCGTCGATGGTGGCCGTCGACATCTCCGGCTACGGCACCGGCGGGCCGCTCGACCACCGCCGCGCCTACGACCTGCTCGTCCAAGCCGAGAGCGGGTCGTGCGCCGCGACCGGCCAGGCCGACGCGCCCGCCAAGCCGGGCATCCCCATCGCCGACATCGGAACCGCGATGCAGGCCGCGGCCGGCATCATGGCCGCGCTGCTCGCGCGCGCCCGCACGGGCGCCGGCGCCGCCCTGCAGGTGAGCATGTTCGACACCGCGGCCGACTTCCTCGGGTTCGCCCTGCTGTACGCCCGCTACACCGGCGAGGAGCGGGCGCCGATCGGCATGTCCTCCCCCATCGTCGCCCCGTACAACGCCTACCCGACCAAGGACGGGCGCACCGTCGTGCTCGGCACCACGAACGACGCCGAATGGCAGCGCCTGGCCCGCGACCTCATCGGCCGCCCGGACCTCGCAGACGACCCGTCCCTCGCCACCACCCCGCAGCGCTGCGCGCAGCGCGGCAGGCTCGACGAGGCCGTCGGCGCCTGGGCATCGACCCTCGACCTCGCCGAGATCTGCGCGCGCGCCGACGCGGCCGGCATCGGGAACGCCGAGCTCAACCGGGTCACCGAGGTCGTCGACCACCGGCAGCTCACCGCGCGCGGCCGCTGGCGCGAGGTCGGGTCGCCGGTCGGGCCGCTGGCGTCGCTGCTCCCGCCCGTCATCACCCCCGCGTGGACCACGCCGCTGGAGGACGTCCCCGCCCTCGGCGAGCACACCGCCGCGATCCTCACCGACCTGGGCTTCACCTCCGAAGCGCAGGACGAACTCCGCCGGGCCGGCGCGGTGCCGCCCCGGCCGGCCCACGACCAGTCAGGAGAGTCATGAACGAGGCCGTGATCTGCCAGCCGCTGCGGACCCCGATAGGCCGGTTCGGCGGCGCCCTGCGGACGGTCCCCGTCCAGGACCTGGGCGTGACGGTGGTCCGGGCACTGATCGAGCGGAGCGGGCTGGACGGCTCGCTCGTCGACGACGTCGTGTTCGGGCACTGCTACGGCACCGCCGAGGCGCCCGCGATCGGACGGGTCATCGCGCTCGACGCGGGCCTGCCGGCGACCGTGCCGGGCGTCCAGATCGACCGGCGCTGCGGGTCCGGCCTGCAGGCCGTGGTGTACGCGGCGGCGATGATCCGCTCCGGCGCGGCGCAGGCGATCATCGCGGGCGGCGCCGAGAACATGTCGCAGGCCCCGCACTACTCGCTGACGGCACGCTGGGGTTCGCGGGCCGGGGACATCACGCTGACCGACACCCTGACGCGCGGCCGGACGACCGCGGGCGGCCGGAACCACCCCGTCCCCGGCGGGATGCTGGAGACCGCCGAGAACCTGCGCCGCGAGTACAAGATCGGCCGCGCGGAGCAGGACGAGCTGGCCTACGCCTCGCACCGCCGGGCGCTGGACGCCCAGGACCGCGGCGCGTTCGCCGAGGAGATCGTCCCGGTCACGGTGCCCGGCCGGAAGGGGGACACGGTCGCCGACACCGACGAGCACCCGCGCCGCGACGTCTCCCTCGATAAGCTGGCCGTCCTCCGCCCCGTCATGGGGAGGGACGACGCGGAGGCGACGGTCACGGCCGGCAACGCCAGCGGGCAGAACGACGGCGCCGCCGCCTGCCTGGTCACGGCCCCCGAGTTCGCCGCCGAGCACGGGCTGCGGCCGCTCGCGCGCGTGGTGTCGACCGCGACGGCCGGGGTCCCGCCCCACCTCATGGGCATCGGGCCCGTACCGGCGACGCGCCGGGCCCTCGACGCGGCGGGCCTCACGCTGGCCGACATGGACCTCATCGAGCTGAACGAGGCGTTCGCGGCGCAGGCCCTGGCGGTGACGCGGGAGTGGGACTTCACGCCGGCCGACTTCGAGCGGCTCAACGTCAACGGCTCGGGCATCTCGCTCGGCCATCCGGTCGGCGCGACCGGCGCCCGGATCGTCGCGACGCTCCTGCGCGAGATGGAGCGCCGCGACGCGCGGTACGGCCTGGAGACCCTTTGCATCGGCGGCGGCCAGGGCATCGCCGCGGTGTTCGAGCGGGTGCGGAGCTGACGGCGCGCTCCGCCCTCGGGGGCGGGAGCGGTACCGGGGGCGGGAGCGGTACCGGGGGCGGGAGCGGTACCGGGGGCGGGAGCGGTGCCGGGAGCGGGAGCGGTGCCGGGAGCGGGAGCGGTGCCGGGAGCGGGAGCGGTGCCGGGATCGGAACGGTCAGGCCTTCGCGGCCTTGGCGGGCTTCCCGCTCCTGGAGCGGGGCCTGCTGTCGGCGTCCGGGCTGAGGCCGAGCGCGTTGGCCCACAGCAGCGTGAGCTGCTCGACCGCCTCGTTCATGGCGAAGCGCGCGCCGCCGATGAACATCATCTCGGCGAACTTGGCGACCATGCCGCCGAGCGCGGTGGCGGCGTAGCGCTCGTCGATCCGCTTGTCCGCCAGCCCGTCCGCCTGCAGCCGCTTGATCGCCGACTCCAGGCGGGCCGCCAGGTAGTCGTCGCGCTTGGACCGCACCTTGCGGACGTCCTCGTCGTACCGGCTGACCTCTTCGATCACCCGCATGATCGGGGCCTCCTTCCGGTACGCGGACAGGTAGGCCTTGTTGGCGGCGCGGATGCGCTCGATCGGGCCGGCGTCGTCGGCCTGCGGGATGTCGTCCATCGAGACCAGGCGGACCTCGACCTCCTCGGCGATCTCCCGGAAGAGCGATTCCTTGGAGTCGAAGTAGTGGTAGAACGACCCGTGCGAGACGCCGGCCTCGGTGGCGATGTCGGTGATCCGCGCCTGGAGGAAGCCGTCGCGCTCGAACACGGTCTTGCCCGCCTCGACCAGGCGCGCCCGCGTCCGGCGGCCCTTCGCGGAACGAGGCTCTGGATCCATCCCGGTCCTCCAAACGATGAACTCGACGTCGGAACCATGATGCCGTACCCGCGCTACAGGGACCGCTTCATGTCGATGTGCCGCTTCGCGAACACCAGGCGGCCGTCCTCCCAGGTCATGCGGTCCCGGTAGGTACCGGCGATCATGGAGCCGTTCTCGGCGTTGACGAACAGGAAGGGCGCCACCGAGTCGATGTCGCCGTCGTCGCGTTCCTCGACGCTGGGCACGCCCTGGAGGTGGACGCCCTGCGGCGCCCGCGCCGCGAACGCGGCCAGTTCCTCCGCGCCGCCGACCTCCCGGCCGTCGGAGAGCGTCAGCACGCCCCGCGTGCCGTAGAGCGCGCTCCACGCCATCGCCTGGCCTCCGTCGACGTACCGCGCGTAGTCGGCCTGCAGCCTGGTCACCGCGGCGAGGACCCCGTCACCGTTCGGCATGGCACGTCTCGTCCTTTCGATCGTATGAGACCAGTTATGACTTCGACGTCGATAATGTCAAGGTCTTCAGGAGCATCACCCATGCGACGGGGAATCGGACACTTCGACCTTTATTTGACGTCGACGTCGGTATAGGATGACCGGGCAGCGAGCCCCGGACGCGCGGCGCGCGGGGAGGCAAGGAGATGAGATGGCACCGGTCCCCATCGCCCACGACCTGTTCACCTGGCCCGCCGACGAGCCCCGGCTGATCGGCGGCAGGTGCGGGGAGTGCGGGACGCACGTGTTCCCGCTGCGAGCCGGCTGCGCGCGGTGCGGCGCGGCCGCCGTGGAGCGCGCGCTGCTGAGCCGTTCGGGAACGCTGTGGACGTGGACGTCGCAGGGGTTCCCGCCCAAGGCGCCGTTCCGCGGCGAGTTCGCCGGCACCGACCCGTTCGAGCCCTGGCTGGTGGGCGTGGTCGAGTTGCCCGGCGAGCTGCGCGTGGAGACCCTCCTCACCAGCTGCGGGCAGGGCGACCTGGAGTTCGGCATGGCGATGCGGCTGGTCACGCTGCCGTTCCGGACCGGCGAGGACGGCCGGGAGATCATCACCTTCGCGTTCCGTCCGGAAGGGGCCGAGCATGCCTGACGTCGCGATCATCGGAGTGGGGATCCACCGGTTCGGCCGCTTCCCCGGCAAGCCGGCGCTGGCCATGGGCGCCGAGGCGGCCCGCGACGCCCTCGCCGACGCGGGCCTGAAGTGGACGGACGTGGAGTTCGCGGTGGGCGGCAGCTACGAGGTCGACCAGCCCGACGCCGTCGTCGCCGAGCTCGGGCTGACCGGCGTGCAGTTCACCAACGTCTACAACGGCTGCGCGACCGCCGGCAGCGCGCTGGCCCTGGCCGCCCAGACGATCCGCCTAGGGCAGCACGAGATCGGCCTCGTCCTCGGCATGGACAAGCACGAGTCGGGCGCGTTCACCGCCGATCCGCGCGAGTACGGCTGCCCGTCCTGGTACGGGGAGATGGGGCTGTTCCTCACCACGAAATTCTTCGGCATGAAGATCAACCGCTACATGCACGACCACGGCATCACGCACCGGACCCTCGCCGAGGTCGCCGCCAAGAACTACCGCAACGGCGAGCTGAACCCCGACGCGCACCGCCGCAAGCCGCTGTCGCCGGAGCAGATCCTGCAGTCGCGGATGCTGAACTACCCGCTGACCCAGTACATGTTCTGCAGCCCCAACGAGGGCGCGGCGGCGCTGGTGGTGTGCAGCGCGGACGTGGCGCACCGCTACACCGACAAGCCGATCTACCTGCGCAGCGTCGTCACCCGCACGCGGCGGTTCGGCGCGTTCGAGGTGCACACCCCCTCCGCCTCGGTGGCGGCCGACCACGTCCCGGCCCCGACCGTCGACGCCGCCAAGGCCGCGTACGAGGCGGCCGGCATCGGCCCGGAGGACGTCCGGATCGCCCAGCTCCAGGACACCGACGCCGGCGCCGAGGTCATCCACATGGCCGAGGTCGGGCTCTGCGAAGACGGCGAGCAGAACGAGCTGATCGCCTCCGGCGCCACCGCGCCGGGCGGCAGGCTCCCGGTCAACACCGACGGCGGCCTGATCGCCAACGGCGAACCGGTCGGCGCCTCCGGCCTGCGGCAGGTCCGCGAGCTGGTGCTGCAGATGCGCGGCCGGGCGGGCGAGCGGCAGGTCGCCGGGGCGCCGCGGGTCGGCCTCGCCCAGCTGTACGGCGCGCCGGGCGTCGCCGCCGTCTCCATCCTGTCGACCTGACCCCGCCCCGACAACGCAGCGGCCCGGGCACACAGCCCGGGCCGCTCTTCCATTCGCCGGCCGGGCCGTCAGCCGGCGGCCTCCCCGATCGTCTGGCGGGCGATGATGACCTGCTGGATCTGGCTGGTCCCCTCGTAGATGCGGAACAGCCGCGCGTCGCGGTAGAACCGCTCGACCGGGACCGACCGCATGTACCCGGCGCCGCCGTGCACCTGGACGGCGCGGTCCGCGACGCGCCCGACCGTCTCGCTGCAGAAGTACTTCGCGGCGGCCGGGCCGGTGCGGCGGTCGGAGCCGTCGGCGTAGGAGCGCGCGGCGTCCAGGACGAGCGCGCGGGCCGCCATCGTCTCGGTGACCGAGTCCGCGATCATCGCCTGCACCAGCTGGTGCGACGCGATCGGCTTCCCGCCCTGCTTGCGGTCGGACGCGAACCGCACGGACTCATCGATCAGCCGTTGACACATCCCCACGCAGGCGGCGGCCAGCAGGAGCCGTCCGGCGGACAGGCACCGCATCGCGGTGAGGAAGCCGGTGTGGACGCCCGCGTCGCCGCCGACCACCGCGTCCGCCGGCACGCGCACGCCGTCGAGGTTCACGTCGGCCGTCCAGGCGCCGAACTGGCCCATCTTGTGGTCCCGCGGTCCCACCGTCAGCCCGGGAGTGCCCGCCGGGACGATGAAGGTGGAGATGCCGCGGGATGACCGCGCGTCGGGGTCTGTCCGGGCGAACACCATGAACACGTCGGCGATCGGCGCGTTGGTGATGTAGCGCTTGACGCCGTTGAGGACCCACCGGTCGCCGTCGCGGACGGCGTTGGTCCGCATGTCGCCCGGGTCGGACCCGGCGTCGGGCTCGGTGAGCGCGAAGGAGGCGACGGCCTCGCCCGAGGCGAGCCGCGGCAGCCAGTGCCCCTTCTGCTCCGGGGTGCCCGCGTCCATGATCACACCGCCGGCGATACCCACGTTCGTGCTGAACATCGAGCGCAGGGCGGGCGTGGCGTACCCGACCTCGATCAGCAGCCGGCACTGGTCGACGATGCCGAGGCCGAGGCCGCCGTACTCCTCCGGGATCGTGAACCCGAACAGGCCCATCCGCCTGGCCGCCTCGCGCAGGACGTCCGGTACCTCGTCCCTCTCGTCGATCTCCGCCTCGCGCGGGATCACCTCCTTGCGGATGAAGTCGCGGACGGCCTCCAGCATCGGCTCGAGGTCCTGGTCTGTCATGTCGGCCACGGGTCGGCCACCTTCCGGGCGCAGTTCATTAAATCGACGTCGATGTAAGTTTCGGTCGCGGATCAGCGGGCGGCCCGGGCGCCGGCCCGTTCCTCCAGCACGGCCTTGTGCACCTTCCCGCTCGCGGTGAGCGGCAGCTCGCCGATCAGCTCGACGAAACGCGGCACCTTGTAGTTGGCCATCCGCTCGCGGCACCAGGCGATGACCTCGGCGGCGGACGGCGCGGGTGTGCGCGGCACGACGAACGCCATGCCCACCTGCCCGAGGCGCTCGTCGGGGACACCGACGACGGCGGCCTCCCGCACGCCCGGGTGTTCGAGCAGCATGGCCTCGATCTCGGCGGGGTAGGCGTTGAACCCGCCGACGATGAACATGTCCTTGGCGCGCCCCGCGATGCGCAGGCATCCGCGCCCGTCGAAGCACCCGAGGTCGCCGGTGCGCAGCCAGCCGTCCGCGGAGAGCACCTCCGCCGTCGCCTCGGGGTCGTCCAGGTAGCCGGCCATGACGGTCGGCCCGCGCAGGAGGATCTCCCCGACCTCCCCCTCGGCGGCGTCCCCGCCGGTCCCGTCGGCGACCCGGATCTCGAAGCCGGGACGGGCCCGCCCGACGGTCGTGGCGATCGTCTCCGGGTCGTCGTCGGGCGCGGTCGAGCTGGCCGTCCCCGCCTCGGTCAGCCCGTATCCCGAGACGATGAGCGAGAACGGCAGCTCGTCGCGGACCCGCCGGATGAGCTCGACCGGGATGTCCGCCGAGCCCGTCACGGCGACGCGCAGGCTCGACAGGTCGTACCGGTCCCGGCCAGGGTGCTCCAGGATCGCGTGGTACAGGGTCGGGGCGCCGGGCAGGACGGTGGCCCGCTCCTCGGCGACGAGGGCCAGCACGGCGTCGACGTCCAGGACGGCCTGCGGGTACATCGTGGCGCCGGCCGACAGGCAGGCGAGGATGCCGGCCTTGAACCCGAACATGTGGAAGTACGGGTTGACCATCACGTAGCGGTCGCCCTCGCGGAGCCCCGTCATGGCGACCCAGTCGGTCGCCACGGTCATGGTCCGGCCGTGGGTCATGACCACGCCCTTGGGCGCGCCGGTCGTCCCGGACGTGAAGAGGATGTCGGACGCGTCGTCCGGCCCGAGGGCGGCGCTCCGCCGGTCGACCTCGGCGAACGCGCTCTCGGTGGCGCGCGCCAGGAAGCCCGTCCACGGCACCGCGTCCCCGGACGGGCGCCCTCGGGCTATGACGACGGTCCGCAGGTCGGGCAGGGGGACGCCCGACGCGGCGAGCATCTCGACGTAGTCGTTGCCGAGGAAGTCCGTCACCGTCACCAGGACCCGCACCTTGGCGCGACTCAGGATCCCAGCCGCCTCCCGTCCTTTGAACCTGGTGTTGACCGGGACGAGGACGGCGCCCGCCTGGTAGAGCCCGAGCACCGCGACGATCCATTCGCGGCTGTTGAACGCCCAGACGGCGACGCGGTCACCGGGCTCGACGCCGTCCGCGACCAGCGCGGCGCCGAACCGCGTGGCCTCCTCGTGGAGCTCGGCGTAGGAGACGCGCGCGGCGCCGTCCACGACCGCGACCCGGCCGGGGAAGCGCTTCGCGGCGGACGCGGTCATCGCCGCGATGCTCGGCCGGGACGGCCCCGGGCTGTCGGTCATGGCGGGCCTCCGTGATTGACATCGACGTCAGTATAGACTTTTATCGTCAGCAGAGAAGAGCCCTTCGCATCCGCGCCGGCGATCCGCACGCGCACCCCGCGCGGCCCCGGCGCGCCTCCCCCGAGGTCGCCGCACATGATCATTGAGTCCGATCTCCACCCGACCGCCGCCGCCTCGCCCGCGCCGCGGAGTGAGCGCTGATGGACGTACGCCTGTCCGCCGAGCAGCGGGCGCTGCGCGAGGCCGCCGCCCGCCTCGTCGACGACCACGCCCCCGGCTCGGTCGCCGACCTGGACGACGAGGCCCGCGCCGCCGGCCTGGAAGCGGCGCTGACCGGCGCCGGCTGGCGCGAGCTGCGCGCGCCGGACCCCGACGGCGGGGGCCGGCCGCTCGCCTCCGCCGTGGAGGCCGCGATCGTCGCCGAGGAGTTCGGCCCGGGCCCCGCCGACGCCCCCGTCCACGGGCCCACGCAGGCCCCCCAGCGGCGGCCCCCCGCGGGCCCGGAGCCCGC
>NZ_JBEPCJ010000111.1:0-31709 GCF_040299565.1 Spirillospora sp. NPDC000708 | reverse complement strand
CCGACGACGCCCTGCACCTCGAAGCGCACCGCGCCCTGCGTGCCGGCCTCGAACTCGCCCATCGTCGCGGTGGTCACCGTCGCGTCGAGCGGGCGGCGCTCCAGGGTCTCGCGGACCTCGTCCAGTTCGGGATCACGCGCGAAGCGTAGCAAGCGCTTGGTCATAGGTGCAGGCCGTTCCCGGCGCGGCCCGCCGGTCAGGGCCCGAGCCGTGCGGCGGCCAGTTCCCGCAGGTCACTGGACTTGATCTTCGCGGTGCCGGTCAGCGCGATCTCGTCCTGGCGGAAGAACAGGACGTGGCGCGGGACCTTGTAGCTCGCCAGCCGCTCCCGCAGGAACGTCCGGAGGTCCTGCGCCTCCAGGGGCCGGCCGTCATGGGGGACGACGCAGGTGACCACGACCTCGCCGAGCGTCTCGTGCGGCACCCCGACGGTCTGCGCCAGCCGCACGCCGGGGTGCGCGGACGCGGCCTCGTCGACCTCGCGCGGCGAGACGTTGGCGCCGCCCGTCTTGATGATGTCGGTGAGCCGGCCCTCCCAGTACAGGCGTCCGGCGTCGTCGAGGCGGCCGCCGTCGCCGGTGTGGAAGAAGCCCTCGCCGTCGACGGTCTCGTCGAGCGGGGTGCCGAGGTAGCAGAGCATGAGGGTGGGGCCCTTGACGCAGATCTCCCCGCGCTCGCCGCGCGGCACGACGGCGCCGGTGAGCGGGTCGACGATCTTCACGGTGACGCCGGGCAGCGGCACTCCGCTGCTCCCGGCGTGCACCTCGGGCGGCGTGTCGGCCGGGTAGCAGGTGCTGATGGTGAACGTCTCGGTGTTGCCGTAGGCGCGGCCCGGCTCGTACCAGACGGTGGTGACGGTGGGGTGGCGCGCGACCGGGGTGGCGTGGTCGACGAAGCGCAGGCCGCTGAGGTCGGCGTCCGCCCAGTTGGGGGCCGCTTCGAACTGCGCCCACTGGTGCGGCCAGGCGAACGGGAAGTTGACCCGTTCCGCCTGCATGAGGTCGAGCGCCTCGGCCGCGTCGAAGGTGGGCTGCAGCACGAGCGCGCCGCCGGCGGCGAGGGTCGAGCCGAGCGACATGGCGAAGTTGCCGGACCAGAAGTAGCCGTTCGCCGTCCAGCTCCGGACGTCGTCCTCCGGGCCGAACCCGTACAGCCGCCGGAAGCGCCACATCTGGACGCAGACGCCGCGGTGCGCGCTGAGGATGCCCTTCGGCCTGCTGGTGGAGCCCGACGAGAAGAACAGCACAGCCGGATCGCCGGGGCGCGTGGCCGCGGCGGCGGCCTCGATCAGTTCGCGCGATTCCGCGACGCCGCGGGTAAGGAACGCGTCCCAGGCGTCGACCGCCCCGCCCGGCGCGGCGTCGCCGACGGCCGCGAGATGGCGCAGGTACGGGTACCGCGCCGACCGCAGCCCGCCCGGCGCCGCCGTGCCGATCTCCGGTTCGAGCCCGGTCAGGACGGCCGCGAAGTCCGTCTTCAGCACGGTGCGCTCGAAGAGCAGCACCGAGACGCAGGACACCTGGAGCAGGTGGTCGAGTTCGGGAGGCGTGGAGAAGGTGCTGAGCGTGACGGCCACGCCGCCGGCGAGCGACACGCCGAAGACGGCGGCGATCCATTCGGGCCGGTTCGTCATCAGGACGCCGACGCGGCCGTCCTTGCCCAGGCCGCACGCGCGCAACGCGCGAGCGACCTCGATCGCGCGTTCCCAGAGCTCGGCGTACGTCCAGCGGACGGTGCCGTCCGGCCCTCGCAGGACGACCGCCTCGCGGTCGCCGTACATCTCCGTGACTTCCCGTAGGAAGCCGGGAAGGGTGAGCGGGCCGAGGCCCGGCTCCTCGCTCAGCGGCGCCCCCGCCGCGATCGAAAGGGGCCGTTCCGATCCGTTTCCCGTCGCGGCATCCATCGCTCGCCTCCGTCCGGCAGCGCTAGAACGGCAGCTCGATCTCGGCGGTGCAGGTCACCAGCACTCCGCCGTCCTGGTCGGTGAGGCGCAGCTTCACCTGGACGAGCGGGACCCCCCATTCCGACTCGGTCCTCTTGTCGATGACCTCCGCGTCGAAGTACGTGACGTCACCTTCGAACGCGGGTCCTCGGAAGTCCGCCTTGGAATGGCGCACCATGCCCTTGTGGCCGGCCCAGTAGGCGAGGTAGTCGGTGCACCACGCGCCCATCGTCGCGCCATAGCCGTAGGCCCGCGCCATGCCGACCTCGCTCGCCCGCTCGGCGTCGATGTGGCCGCGCGACGGGCCGACGTACAGGCCGTCCCGCTTGCGCGGGTCGATCCTGGCGTCCTCCTCGTCGAAGCGGAAGTCGTCGCCCCAGCCGGGGTCCTGGTTGACCCACGGGTCGTCGACGCCCGGGGGAGCGACCCAGTGGAAGGTGCCCCAGATGTTGAAGAGGAACGCCCGGTACTCGGTGGTGAAGGAGGCGATGCTGTGCGGGCCGATGACGCGGCGCGGCAGCCGGTCGCCGACCTTCACCTCTTCGAAATGGGGTGACGCGCCCGCACGGTTGGATTCGAGCCAGGCCCGCCGCACCTTCTCGATCTCGGCGAGTTCGTCTGCCGTCCAGCGCTTGATCTCGCCGAGCCGGTCCTCGTACATGCCGCGCTTGCGCGCCTCCTCGTAGAGGTAGCGGATCGCGGTCGACCGCTCGCGCGCCACCAGCACGCCGTTCTGGTTGGTGTGGACGGTGTCGCCCCGCGAGAACATGGTCGGCCCGGCGAACCTTGTCTCGGTCACCTTGTAGTCGTGGAAGCGCCGTTCCTGGAACAGCTTGTCGCCGGGGCGGACGGGGCAGCCGTAGAACCACCACTCCTCGCCGCCGAAGATCAGGTGGCTGCCGGGGATGCGGCCGACGCACGCGGGCGCCGCGCCGTGCCCGTAGTCCAGCGCCACCGCGATGGACTGCGGCGCGACGATGCCGCCGAATCCCGACTCGCGGGCGAACTCCTCGTCCCAGTGCAGCGGGTTGGGGTAGTCCATCGCCATCACCCAGCGGCGGATGTCGGAGGAACTGCACGGGTCCCACAACTGGCCGCCGCCGACCGGCAGGCCGACGCGGTGGTCGACGTCGGAGAGGTCGAGGGCGGGCTTGCTGGACTCTGCGCTCACGGGTGCTCCCGGCTGTCGGCTAGCGGTTGACGTCGACGACGATGCGGCCGCGGACGCCGCCTTCGAGGAGCAGGCCGGCCGCGCCGATGGCGTCCGGCAGCGCGACGTCCTGGGCGATCTCGTCGAGGACGTCCGGTGGCAGGTCGCGGGCGAGGCGGTCCCAGGCGGCCATGCGCGGCCGGGCGGGCGCCATGACGCTGTCGATGCCGATGAGTGCCACTCCGCGCAGGATGAACGGCGCGACGGTCGCGGGCAGGTCCATGCCGTGGGCCAGGCCGCACGCGACGACCGTGCCGCCGTAGCGGGTCCGCGCGCACGCGTTCGCCAGGATGTGGCTTCCGGCGGAGTCGATGACGCCGGCCCAGCGCTCCTTCTGCAGCGGCTTGCCGGGCGCGGCCAGTTCGGCGCGGTCGAGGACGGCCGCGGCGCCGAGCCGCCGGAGGTAACCGCCCTCGGACGATTTGCCGGTCGCGGCGGCGACGCTGAAGCCGGCCTTGCTCAGCAGGGCGATCGCGATGCTGCCGACGCCGCCGGTCGCCCCGGTCACGAGGATCTCGCCCTGGTCGGGGCGGACGCCGCGGTCCACGAGCGCGTTCACGCACAGGCTCGCGGTGTAGCCCGCGGTGCCGATCGCCATCGCCTGCCGTGGCGTGAAGGGAGGGGGCAACGGGACGAGCCAGCCCCCGTCGAGGCGCGCCTGCTGGGCGAGGCCGCCCCAGTGCCGCTCGCCCACGCCCCAGCCGTTGAGCACCACCAGGTCGCCCTTCTCCCACCCGCGATGCGTGCTCTCGGTGACCACGCCCGCGAGGTCGATGCCGGGGACCATCGGGAAATCGCGCACCACGGGGGAGCGGCCGGTGATGGCGAGGGCGTCCTTGTAGTTCAGCGTGGAGTAGGCGACCTCGACGCTGACGTCCCCTTCGGGGAGTTCCGCCTCGTCCAGCGTCGTGAGCGCGACCGTCCGTCCGGCCTCGCCCTGGTCGATGAGAATCGCCGAGAACACCTGATGGTCCGCCCTTCCTCGTCCCCTCGGGGCCGGGGTGCCGGCCTGCGCGCCGCGATGGCCCGGCGCGGCCCGCATCGTAACCACGTCCTCGCCATCATTACAAGGATTGCAAGACTATTGCGTTCAACTGTCCCGGTCGTTAGATTCGCTCGATATGAGAGGTCGGTTCTCACAGGATGAACCGGCGTAACCGCAGCGTCGAGGCTGCTGGAGGTCGGTCGCCATGGCGGGTGCGAAGGCGCGGTACACCGGTGCGGCCCCGGTCGGCCTCGCCGACGGGTGGAGCCTGGAGCGGCTCGCTCCACCGAGCCGGCTGTTCGGCGCGAACGGCCTGCGCACCGGCCCGGACGGCCGCGTCTACGTGGCGCAGGTGGCGGGCAGCCAGATCAGCGCGCTCGACGTCGACACCGGCGACCTGGAGACGATCAGCGCCCAAGGCGGCGACGTCGTCGCGCCCGACGACGTCGACTTCGGACCCGAGGGCGACCTCTACATCACCGAGTACTACGACGGCCGCGTCAGCGTGCGCGGCGCCGACGGCGCCTCCCGCGTGCTGCGCGACGACCTGCCGGGCGCGAACGGCATCACCTTCCACCAGGGTCGGCTGTTCGTGAACGAGTGCCGGATCGGCGGGCGCCTGATGGAGCTCGACCTGAACGGCGGGGCGCCCCGGGTGCTGCTGGAGAACCTGCCGATGCCGAACGCCATGGAGGTCGGGCCGGACGGCATGCTGTACTACCCGACGCTGGGCGGCAACGACATCTGGCGCATCGACCCGGACGGCGGCGAGCCCGAGCGGGTGGCGGCGGAACTCGGCGTCCCGGACGCGGTGAAGTTCGATGCCGCGGGCCGCATCGTCTCCACCCAGGTCGGCAGCGGCGAGGTGCTGCGGATCGATCCCCGCAACGGCGAGCGCACCGTCCTCGCGACCGTCGCCCCCGGCCTGGACAACCTGACCTTCGTCGACGGGCGCCTGTTCGTCTCGGGCTTCACCGGGCAGATCACCGAGATCCTCGGCGGCGGACGGACCCGGGCGGTCCTGCCGGAGGGGCTGACCTGGCCGCTGGACCTCACCGTCGACGCCGGCGGCGTGCTGCACGTCGCCGACGGCACCTACTTCCACAGGTTCACGCCCGGCACCGGACTGGAGGTGCTGGGCATGCTGTTCAGTCCCGGCTGGCCGGGCTACATCCGCGGGGCCGCGGCCGTCGGGCAGGGCGCGTTCGCCGTCACCACGTCGAACGGCCAGATCGCCCGGTGGACGCCGGCGCGCGGCGAGCACCAGGTGCTGGCCGGGGAGAGCGAGCCGTTCGACCAGCTCTACGGCATCGCCGTCGGGCCCGGCGGCGACGTGGCGGCCGCCGAGCTGGGCACCGGACGCGTGGTCTCGGTGCGGTCCACGGGCGAGGTGACGACCCTGGCCTCGGGGCTGGACCGGCCGATGGGCGTCGCGTTCGCCGCAGACGGCACCTGCCTGGTCTCCGAGTCCGGCGCCGGACGGGTCGCCTCGATCACCGGCTCCGGCCCGGTCGCCGTGATGGACGGGCTGGCCGCGCCGCAGGGCATCGCGGTCCGCGCCGGGACCCTCTTCGTCGTCGACGCGGAGACGAAGACGCTGGTCGCCGCCTCCCTCGACGGCCGGTCCCGGACGACGATCGCCCGCGACCTGCCGGTGGGCCCACCGCCCGGAGTGGATCCGAAGCCGCTGAAGGGCCTGCCGCCGTTCAGCGGGCCGCAAGGCCTGTTCGCGGGCGTCGCGGCAGGGCCGGACGGCACCGTCTACGTCTCCGGCGACGCCGAGGGCAGCGTCCTGGCGCTCCGCGATCTCCGCGGCGGCGACCTCCGGAAAGGTGACCTCGGATGAAGCACGATCTGCTCGGTCTGGACGGACGCGTCGTCATCGTCGCCGGTGCGGGCGGCGGCGGAATCGGCACCGCGACGACGGCCCTCATCGCTCGCGCCGGGGCGACCGTGGTCGCGGTGAGCCGGCGGCGCGAGAACCTCGCCGAGCACGTCGGTCCGCTGGCGGACGAGGGGCTGCCCGTCGTCCCGGTCCCGGCCGACGTGTCCACCGCCGACGGCGTCGCGGAGGTGATGGAGCAGGCCGCGAAGGCCGGCGGCGACCTGCACGGCCTGGTCAACGTCGCGGGCGGCGCCGCCCCCGCCACCTGGATGCCCGCCACCCGCGTCACCCGCGACGACTGGCGGGCGCTGTTCCACCAGAACCTGGAGACGATGTTCTTCATGAGCCAGGCCGTAGCCGCCGAGCTGAAGGCGCGGGGCCGTCCGGGCTCGATCGTGTCGCTGTCGTCGATCAGCGGCATGAACACGGCGCCGTTCCACATCGCCTACGGCACCGCCAAGGCGGCGCTGGTGGCGGCGACCCGCACGATGGCCGTGGAACTGGCCCTCGACGGCATCCGGGTGAACGCCGTCGCGCCGGGGGTGACCGAGACCCCGGCGTCCGGCACCTACGTCGACGAGGACCCGGAACGCGACCGCCACGCCATCGCCATGGGACGGCGCGGGCGCCCCGAGGAGCAGGCGGGCGCCGTCCTCTTCCTGCTGTCGGACCTGTCGTCGTACATCACGGGGCAGACGCTCCTGGTCGACGGCGGCCTCAACCTCAAGTGGACCCACCTGGGCGCCGACAACACGTCCCTCTTCCTCAAGGACGAGGGCTTCCGCGACGCCATCACGCACTGACCCCACGGCCCGGCACCTGCCCGGATCTCCGACGCATCCCCGACGCGGGTTGGAGGAAGTCATGAGCGAGACCCTCGAGAACGTCCCCGAAGCCGCATCCACGGAACCGCTGTCGGAGCCGATGACGATCGGCGTGGAGGCGTACGTCTCGGAGGAGTACGCCCGCGCCGAGGGGGACCGGCTGTGGAGCAGGGTGTGGCAGCAGGTCGCCCGGGTCGAGGAGCTGCCCGCGGCCGGCGACTGGCTCACCTACGACATCGCCGACGACTCGATCATCGTCGTGCGCACGGCGAAGGACCGGTTCCGCGCGTACCACAACGTCTGCTCGCACCGCGGCCGGCGGCTGGTGGACACCCCGCCCGGCGCGCACGACGCCCGCGGCCACGGCCGCCAGTTCGTGTGCGGGTTCCACGGCTGGCGGTACGGCATCGACGGCGACTGCACCCACGTCCCCGAACGCGAGGACTGGCCGTGCGGGCTGACCGACGAGCGCATCGCGCTGAAACAGGTCGCCGTCGACACCTGGGGCGGCTGGGTCTGGATCAACATGGACCCGGACTGCGAGCCGCTGCGCGACTTCCTCGAACCCGCAGCCACCCTGCTCGACCCGTTCCACCTGGAGAACATGCGCTACCGGTGGCGGCGCTGGCTGGTCTTCGACTGCAACTGGAAGGTCGCCTTCGAGGCGTTCATGGAGACCTACCACGTCCCTTACACGCACCCGGAGTTCATGAAGTTCGGCGGGTTCCTCGGCTGGGCCCGCTCGCACGGCAGGCACAGCAACATCGGCTACGACGCGCCGAAGAGCATGGACGAGAACCAGGCCAAGCTGCGCCTCGGCACCGGCGACGACCCGCGCGTGTCGACGGCCGAGCTGCAGAGCTTCACCTGGGAGAACGCCAACACCAACACCACCTGGACGCTGGTCGAGGTGGCGCAGGAGCTCGTCAAGGACCTGCCCGAGGGCACCCCGGCGCCCGAGGTGCTCGCGCACTGGCTGTCCACGGCCCGCGCGAAGGACGCCGAGCGCGGCGTGGTCTGGCCGACCGTCCCGCCGGAGATCACCGCGAAGGCCGGCACGGCGTGGCAGATCTTCCCGAACTTCCAGATCGGGCACGCGCCCAACAACATGCTCTGCTACCGGTTCCGGCCGTACGGGCACGACCCCGACAAGTGCGTGTTCGAGGCGGCCGTCTACGAGCTGTTCCCGCCCGGTGAGGAGCCCGAGACAGAGTGGATCCACACACCGGAGGACGACCCCGGCTGGCGCACCGTCCTGCCGCAGGACTTCTCCAACATGGCGGCCGTCCAGCAGGGGATGAAGTCGCGCGGCTTCTCCGGTCCCAAGCCCAACCCGTGCCGCGAGCGCAGCGTGGTGAACCTGCACCACAACCTCGCGAAGTACATGGGCACCGGCGCGCCGCGCGACCTCGCCTGAGCCGCCCACCCGCACCGACGTGACGGCGGACGACCCGGAGTCACCGCCCCGAGCCGAGGAATCACTGGATGCCGCACGAATGCGCGCCGACGCCGACCCCCGAGGTCGACCGCGACGCCCTCCGAGAGAAGTACCTGTCCGAGCGCGACAAGCGCCTGCACCCCGAGGGGCGCGGCCAGTACGTGGTGACCGAGGGGGAGTTCGCGGACTTCTACGAGTCCGACCCGTACCTGCCGGTCCAGCCCCGCGAGCCGATCACCGGCGACGTGGACGCGGTGGTGCTCGGCGCCGGTTTCTCCGGCCTCGTCACCGCGGCGCGGATCAAGCAGGCCGGCGTCACGGACCTGCGCGTCGTCGACTGGGCGGGCGACTTCGGCGGCGCCTGGTACTGGAACCGGTATCCGGGGATCCAGTGCGACACCGACAGCTACTGCTACCTGCCGCTGCTCGAAGAGGTCGGGTACATGCCGAAGCAGAAGTACGCCTTCGGCGACGAGGTGTACGAGCACTGCCAACGCATCGCCAAGCACTTCGGCCTCTACGACAACGCGCTGTTCCACACGCTGGTGACCTCGCTCGAATGGGACGAGTCGATCGGCCGCTGGCGGATCGGCACCAACCGCGGGGACGGCATCACGGCCCGCTTCGTCGCCATGTGCCAGGGACCGTTCAACCGCCCGAAGCTGCCCGGCGTCCCCGGCCTCACCGAGTTCGAGGGGCACACCATCCACACCGCACGCTGGGACTACGACTACTCCGGCGGCGACATGAGCGGCGGGCTCAGCGGCCTGGCCGGCAAGAAGGTCGCGGTCATCGGCACCGGCGCGAGCGGCGTCCAGGTGATCCCGCACATCGCCCGCGCCGCCGAGCACCTGTACGTCTTCCAGCGGACGGCGTCGACCATCGACGAGCGCGGCGACGTCCCGACCGACCCGGAGTGGGCGAAGACGCTGCGTCCGGGCTGGCAGGAGGAGCGGCGCCGCAGCTTCCACACCGCGGCGTTCGAGGCGTTCGGGCCGGGCCAGCCCGACCTGGTGTGCGACGGCTGGACGGAGATCAGCCGCAACCTGGCCGCGCACCTGGACGAGACGGACGGCTGGGCCGCGATGGCCGACCCCGCGACGTTCATGGAGCTGCGCGAGCTCGTGGACTACCGGGTGATGGAGCGGCTGCGCCGCCGCGTCGACGCGCTCGTCGACGACCCGGAGACCGCCGAGATCCTCAAGCCCTACTACCGCTTCCTGTGCAAGCGGCCGTGCTTCAACGACCAGTACCTGCCGACGTTCAACCGCCCGAACGTCACGCTCGTCGACGTGTCCGAGACCAAGGGCGTCGAGCGCATCACACCGAAGGGCATCATGGCGCGCGACGTCGAGCACGAGGTCGACTGCATCGTCTTCGCCAGCGGCTTCGAGATCACCACCGACCTCGACCGGCGGTTCGGCATCCAGCCCTTCGCGGGACGCGGCGGCGTGTCGCTGTACGACCACTGGGCCGACGGGTACCGCACCCTGCACGGCATCACCACGCACGGCTTCCCGAACCTGTTCTTCACCGGGTTCCTGCAAGGCGGCGTCACCGCGAGCACGACGGCGATGTTCGAGCAGCAAGCCCGGCACATCTCCTACCTGATCGCCGAGACGCTGGCGCGCGGCGCCACGACCGTCGAGCCGACCGCCGACGCCCAGGCCCAGTGGTGCAGGACGGTCAAGGAGACCGCCGTCGACAACAGCACGTTCGAGCGGGAGTGCACGCCCGGCTACTACAACGGCGAGGGCGAGAAGAAGATCCGCTCGCATCTGGGCGAGCCCTATTGGCCGGGCTTCTACGCCATGGAGGACCTGCTGCGGGCGTGGCGCGACGCCGGCGACACGGAGGGCATGGTCGTCCATGGCTGACCTCGGGTTCGACGGCCGCGTCGCCGTCGTCACCGGCGCAGGCCGCGGACTCGGGCGCGCCTACGCCCGGCTGCTCGGCGCGCAGGGCGCCAAGGTAGTCGTCAACGACCCGGGCGGCGCGATGAGCGGCGAGGGCACCGACCCCGGCCCGGCGGACGCGGTCGTCCGGGAGATCGAGGAGGCCGGGGGAGAGGCCGCCGCCAGCCACGCGTCCGTCGCGACGTTCGAGGGCGGCCGGGCCATCATCGACGCGGCGCTCGACCGCTTCGGCCGGATCGACGTGCTGGTCCACAACGCGGGGAATCACCGTCCGGCGCCGCTCGCGGAGATGACGTCCGAAGACCTCGACGCCGTGCTGGACGTTCACCTGCGCGGCGCTTTCAACGTCGTCCGGCACGCGTTTCCCGCCATGTGCGCCGCCGGATACGGGCGCGTCGTGCTGACCTCGTCGATCGGCGGCCTGTACGGCAACCACCGTGTCGCCAACTACGCGATGGCGAAGGCGGGCGTGATCGGGCTGTCGAACGTGGTCGCGCTCGAAGGCGCCGAACACGGCGTGAAATGCAACGTCATCGCCCCCGCCGCCGTCACCCGGATGGCCGCGGGCATCGACACCTCCGCCTACCCGCCGATGGAACCCGAGCTCGCGGCGCCCGCCGTCGGCTGGCTCGCGCACGAGTCCTGCTCGATCACCGGCGAGATGCTGGTGGCGATCGCCGGACGGGTCGCGCGGGCGTTCGTCGGCGAGACCCCGGGCGTGCACCGGCCGTCCTGGACGATCGACGAGGTCGGCGAGCGGATCGCGGAGATCCGCGACGCCCGCGACCCCTGGATCCTGCCGGTCGTCCCCTCGGCGCACAACGACCACATCAGCAGGAGCTTCGCGATGGCGAGCCCCACAACGGCCAAGGAGGGCTAGCCGCCATGGCGGTCAAGGTCTACGAACGCATCCTTCAGCTCTTCGAGGCCGAGGGGATCAGCACCATCTTCGGCATCCCCGATCCGAACTTCGTGCACCTCTTCCACCTCGCCGAGGAGCGCGGCTGGAACGTGGTCGCCCCGCACCACGAGGAGGCCGCCGGGTTCATGGCGGAGGCGGTGTCGCGGATGACGGGGAAGCCGGCCGTGTGCATCGGCACGCTCGGCCCCGGCATGGCGAACATGGCCGGGGCGATGATGTGCGCCAAGGTCGAGAACTCGCCGGTCGTGTTCCTCGGCGGGCAGCGGGCCCGCATCACCGAGCAGCGGGTGCGGCGCGGCCGCATCCAGTTCGTCAAGCAGTCCGAGCTGTTCGCGCCCTCGGTGAAGTACGCCGCCAGCATCGAGTACGCCGACCAGGCCGACGAGATCGTCCGCGAGGGGCTGCGGAAGGCGCTGTCGGGCACGCCCGGGCCCGTCTACATCGAGTACCCGTCGCACGTGATCCAGGAGGAGCTGGACGTCCCGCCGGCGACGCCGCCCGAGACGTACCGCCTGGTCGGGCAGACGGCGGGCCCGGGCAAGGTCGCCGAGGCAGCGGAGGCCGTACGGGCGGCGAAGCAGCCGATCCTCCTCGTCGGCCACGGCGTCCACACCGCTCGCGCGGGGGAGCAGGTCAAGCAGCTCGCCGACCTGATGGCATGCCCGGTCATCCAGACGTCCGGCGGCACCTCCTACATCAAGGGACTGGAGGACCGCACCTGGTCCTACGGCTTCTCGCCGTCGGCCGTCGACGCGGTCGTGAAATCGGACCTGTGCCTGGCGATCGGCACCGAACTGGGAGAGCCCGTCCACTACGGGCGGGGCCGGCATTGGCTGGAGAACGCCGCCGGACGCACGTGGATCCTCGTCGAGCAGGACCCCGGGGCGATCGGCGTCAACCGCCCCATCGACATCCCGCTGGTCGGCGACCTGCGCGCGGTCGTCCCGCAGCTCGTGGACGCGCTCGCCGGCTCGCCGCGCACACCGTCCCCGGAGCTCGCCGGCTGGATCGAGCAGGACGCGGCGCGGCTCGCGGACCTGGCGGAGACGGCCCCGTCCGGCCGGTCGCCCGTCCACCCCGCGCGGCTCGTCGTCGAGGCGACCAAGGCCTTCCCGCCGGACGGGATCATGATCCGCGACGGCGGCGCCACCACGATCTTCGGCTGGACGTACTCGCAGGCCAAGCCGCACGACGTGCTGTGGAACCAGAACTTCGGCCACCTCGGCACCGGGCTGCCCTACGCCGTGGGCGCCGGGGTCGCCGACGGCGGCGCGCGCCCGCTGATGCTGATCACCGGCGACTCGTCGTTCCTGTTCCAGATCGCGGAGCTGGAGACGGCGGCCCGCCTGAACCTGCCGCTGGTGTGCGTCGTGGCCGTCGACCACGCGTGGGGCCTGGAGGTGGGCGTCTACAAGCGCACCTTCGGGCAGGAGGCGCGGATGCCCGGCGTGCACTGGAGCACCGGCACCCGGCTCGACAAGGTCGCCGAGGGCTTCGGCTGCCACGGCGAATACGTCGACCGCGACGCGGACATCGCCCCCGCCATCAAGCGCGCCTACGCGAGCGGGAAGCCGGCGGTCGTCCACGTCGCGGTCGACCCCAAGGCGAACTCGGAGGAGATGCCGAGCTACGCCGAGTTCCGGACCTGGTACGCGGAAGGGATGCAGTGACGGCCATGGGCGACAACCTGGAGTTCTACATCGGCGGGGAGTGGACCGCCCCCGCCGGTCCGGAGCGGACCCTCGACGTCGTGAACCCCGCGACCGAGCAGGTCTGCGGCAAGGTCGCGGCCGGTTCGGCCGCCGACGTGGACCGGGCGGTCGCGGCGGCGCGCGGCGCGTTCGGCTCCTGGTCGCGGACGAGCGCCGCCGACCGGACCGAGGTGCTGCGGAACGTCCAGGAGGCGTACCAGAAACGGTCCGGCGACCTCGCCGCCGCGCTGACCGAGGAGATGGGCGCGCCCGCGTCGCTCGCCGGCGGGTTCCAGGTCGGGCTCGGCGCCGGCCACCTGGCCAAGGCGATCGAGATCCTCCAGGGCTTCGCGTTCGAGGAGCGGCGCGGCGCCACCCTCGTCGTGAAGGAGCCGATCGGCGTCTGCGCGCTGATCACCCCCTGGAACTGGCCGCTGAACCAGATCGCGGTGAAGGTGTTCCCGGCGCTGGCGACCGGCTGCACGATGGTCCTCAAGCCGTCGGAGATCGCGCCGTCCGCCGGGCGGATCTTCGCCGAGATCCTGGACGCCGCGGGCGTCCCCGCCGGGGTGTTCAACCTCGTCCAGGGCGACGGGCCCGGCGTCGGCGCGCCGCTCTCGTCGCACCCGGGCGTCGACATGGTCTCCTTCACCGGGTCGGTGCGCGCGGGCGTCGAGGTCGCGCGGAACGCCGCGCCCGGCGTCAAGCGGGTCACCCAGGAACTCGGCGGCAAGAGCCCGAACATCGTCCTGGACGACGCGGACTTCGCCGCGAACGTCGCGTCCGGCGTCACCACCATGATGGGCAACTCCGGGCAGACCTGCAGCGCCCTGTCGCGGATGCTGGTGCCGAGGTCGCGGATGGACGAGGCCGCCGCCGTCGCGCGCGAGGCCGTCGCCGGCGTCACCGTGGGCGACCCCGCCGGCGACGTCGTGATGGGCCCGGTGGCGTCGCGGGCCCAGTTCGACAAGGTGCAGGCGCTCATCCGGAAGGGCATCGAGGAGGGCGCCACCCTCGTGGCCGGAGGCACCGGCCGCCCGGACGGCCTGCCGACCGGCTTCTACGTCAGGCCGACCGTCTTCGCCGATGTCACCAACGACATGACCATCGCCCGCGAGGAGATCTTCGGCCCGGTCCTGACGATCATCGGCTACGACGACGTCAACCACGCCGTCGAGATCGCCAACGACACCGAGTACGGGCTGGCCGGCAACGTCGCCGGCGCCGACCTCGACGCCGCCCGCGCCGTGGCCCGCCGCATCCGCGCGGGCTGGGTCTCCATCAACGACGGGTTCGACTTCGGCTGCCCCTTCGGCGGCTACAAGAAGAGCGGCAACGGCCGCGAATGGGGCGAGTTCGGCTTCCACGACTACCTGGAGACCAAGGGCGTCCTCGGCTACGAACCCGAGCAGGCCGCGGGCTAGAACCCGCGCTGCTCGATCGCGTGCGCCTCTCGCGCCAACTCCTCCTGGAAATCGGGATGGGCGATGGCGACGAGGCGGCGGGCGCGCTCGGCGAGCGGCCGGCCCTTGAGCTCGGCCGCCCCGAACTCGGTGACGATGACGTCCGCGTCGCTGCGGGCCGTGGTGACCGGGCCCGACAGCGCGGCGGTGATCCTGCTGACGGTGCCGCGCCGCGCCGTGGCGGGCAGCGCGATGATCGCGTGCCCGCCGGGCGAGCGCGCGCCCGCCCGGGCGAAGTCCGCCTGCCCGCCGGTGCCGCCCAGGTAGGCGGGGCCCGTCTGCTCGGCGTTCACCTGGCCGGTCAGATCCACCTCGATCGCCGAGTTCAGCGTCACCAGCCTCTCCAGCCGCGCGAGGATCGCGGCGTCGTGGGTGTAGTCCGCGGCGCGCATGCGGATCGCCGGGTTGCGGTCGGCGAACCGGTAGAGGCGCTCCGTGCCGATCAGCGCGCCGGTAATGGACACGCCCCGGTCGATGGGCTTGCGGGCGTTGGTGACGACGCCCGCCTCGACCAGGTCGACCAGCCCGTCCCCGATCATGCCGGAGTGGACGCCGAGGTCCGCGCGGTCGTGGAGGAGGCGGAGCAGGGCGTCCGGGACGGCGCCGATCCCGGTCTGGACGACCGAGCCGTCCTCGATGTAGGCGGCGGCGTGCCCGGCGATGGCCCGGTCGGTCTCGCCGATCGTCGCCGGAGGGACCTCGACCGGGGGCCGCGAGACGTGCACCGCGCAGTCGATCCCGGCGGCGGGGAGCACCTCCCCGTACGTCCGGGGCACCCGCTCGTTCACCTCGGCGATCACGACGCGCGCCTTCGCGGCGGCGGCGCGGACGTGGTCGCTGATGAGGCCGAGGCTGTGGTCCCCGTTCGCGCCGGCGGGGGCGACCTGGACGAACGCGGCGTCGCACCGCAGGATCCCCGCCCCGATCATCGGTCCGATCTGGCCGACGTGGCAGGGGACGACGGTGAGCCGGTGCTTCGCGGAGAGGGCGCGCAGCGCGCCGATCGCCCCCATGCTGGACACGGCGACGCCATCCACCGCGTCCGGGGTGAGGAGGCCGGAGAAGCTCGTCGCGATGAAGACCGACAGGCCGCCGATGGCGGGGCCCTGTTCGATCAGGGCTTCGACCAGCGTGGTCGGCTCGCCGCACGCCTGCCCTACGACGATGTGGTCCCCGGGGCGCAGGAACCGGCTCAGGCCGAGGTCGGCGGGATCCATGACGGTCTTCACGCGCGTCCCGCCTGGGCGAGCAGCGCCCGCGCGCGGGCGAGGTGGGGGCGGTCGAGCATGGCGCCGTCGTGGGCGAGGGTGCCCGCGCCGGGGTTGGCGTCGAACAGGTCGACGATCTCCTGCGCGGCGGCCACTTCCGCGTCCGTGGGGGTGAAGGCCGCGTTGATCACCTCGACCTGGGCGGGGTGGATGGCGAGCATGCCGCGGTAGCCGTCCCGGCGCACCCGCTCGGCCCGCGCGCGCAGCCCGTCGAGGTCGCGGAAGTCGCCGTGGATGGTGTCGACCGGCACCGCTCCTGCGGCGGCGGCGCCGAGGAGGCACAGGCTCCGGGCCAGCTCGTAGGTGAACCCGTACTCGCCGTCGGCGGTGCGGTTGCCGGAGGCGCCCACCGCGTCGGCGAGGTCTTCGGCGCCCCAGGTCATGGCGACCAGGCGCGGCGCGCCCGCGTAGGTGCCGGTGGTGAACATGGCCTCGGCCGTCTCCGTCACCAGCGCGATGACCCTGGTCGAGCCCTCCTCGGTGCCCGCCGAGACCTCCAGCGCGGACAGGTAGTGGTCGAGCCTCTCCACGTCCGCACGGCCGCGCGCTTTCGGGAGCATGACGCCGCCGGGGCGGGCGGGCATCACCGCCGCCAGGTCCGCCAGCGCGTGCGGGCCGTCGAGCGGGTTGATGCGCACCCAGAGCCGGTCTCTGCCGTCGTCCGGGCGGGAACGCAGGAAGTCCGCGACCATCGTCCGGGCGGACGGCTTGCGCTCTTCGGCGACCGCGTCCTCCAGGTCGAAGAGCACGATGTCGGCCGGAGACGCCGTGGCCTTCTCCATCTTCCGTTCGCTGTCGCCGGGAGCGAACAGCCACGAGCGTGCGGAGAACGTTTCCGCGCCTTGGGTCATTTCCGGTCCCATCCCAGTTCGTCCAGTACTTCCGCCGTGTGGGCGCCGAGCCTCGGGGCCGGGCCGGCGACGCGGCCCGGCGTCCGCGAGAACCAGGCCGGCGTCCCCGGGAACCGCACCGGCCCGTTCGGTGTGTCGACGGTCTCGAAGAAGCCGACGGCGTTCAGGTGCGGGTCGTCGAACAGGTCGTCCAGGGTGCGGACCGGCGCGGCGGGAATGTCCAGGGACGAGAGCAGTTCCAGCCATTCCCGCGTCGTGCGCTGCATGAACGTCTCGCCGAGCAGCGCGTAAACGGTGTCGATCTGCCGGGCCCGCCGTTCGAGGGTGGCGAAATGCTCGCCCGCCCATTCCGGCTTCACGGCCTCGACGAACGCCGACCACTGCTTGTCGTTGTACACGAGCACGGAGACGTGGCCGTCCTTGGTGCGGTACGGCCTCCGGTTCCGGGAGACGGCGCGCGGATAGACCGCGGGGCCCAGCGGAGGGGTGAACAGCGCGCCGTTGGCGTGCTCGACCAGCATGAACGCGGCCATCGTCTCGAACATCGCGACCTCGACCTCCTGGCCCTCGCCGGTCCGCTCGCGATGGAACAGCGCCATCATGGTGGCGTACAGCGCCGTTATCCCGGCGACCTTGTCGGCCATGATCGTCCCGACGTAGCCGGCCTCGCCGGTCAGTTGCTCCTGGACGGACGGCAGCCCGCATTCCGCCTGGATCGTGTCGTCGTAGGCGGTACGGCCCGCGTCCGGCCCGCGCCGTCCGTAGCCATAGCAATTGGTGTAGACGATCGACGGGTTGATCGCGGCCACGTCGGGATAGGCGAACCCCAGGCCGGCGATCGCCCTCGAGCGCATCGAATGGATGAAGACGTCGCCGCGCTCGATGAGGCCGCGCAGGGCGTCCTTTCCTTCGCCGGTGCGCAGGTCGAGCACCACGCTGCGCTTGCCGCGGTTGACGTTGACGAAGACGCCGGCCATTCCCGGTTCGGGCCCGGCCGAGATCCGCCGGGTGTTGTCGCCTGCCGGAGGTTCGACCTTGATGACGTCCGCCCCCATGTCGGCCATGATCTGGGTGCAGTGCGCGCCCATCACCATCGCCGTCAGGTCGACGACCCGCACTCCCGACAGCGGGCCCGGATGGTGTCCGCGTTCGTCCGACATCGGCCGCTCCCACCGGATTCTCGCGCCCGGGAACCCTGTATCCAGATGATGCTGTCAATCCTTACAAGGATGATGATATCAAGAGGGTCATGAGGAGCACCCGAGCCGGCAGCGCCCCTCCGCCCTCCATCGCCGCCGTGCTGGACGCACCGCTCGCCGCGCGGCCCCGCGCCACCGCGATCGAGGCGGCCTCCGGCGCCTGGTCGTACGCCGAGCTCGACGACCGGGCGCGGAGGGCGGCCGGTGCGCTGTGGTCGCTCGGGGTGCGGCCCGGGGACCGTGTCGCCGCGTGCCTGCCCAACGACCTCGACATCGTGGCGGCCTTCCACGGCGCCCAGCGGATCGGCGCGGTGTGGGCGGGGATCGGCGAGGCGCTCGCGCCCGCCGAGCAGGTGGAGTTGCACGGCATCTGCGATCCGGCGGTCGTCCTCGCCGGGCCGCGCTGCCGGCTCGATGTGCCGGGCCGCGTCGACCCCGACCGGTGGGCGCGGCTCATGGCGGGGGAGGAGA
The DNA here is from genome assembly GCF_040299565.1 of Spirillospora sp. NPDC000708. NCBI lineage: Bacteria > Bacillati > Actinomycetota > Actinomycetes > Streptosporangiales > Thermomonosporaceae > Spirillospora > Spirillospora sp. NPDC000708. Next base: position 13,644 of record NZ_JBEPCJ010000111.1, on the reverse strand, counting down.
CGGCCCCGGAGGTCGCCCACGACATAGACGCGCCCGCCGGGATCGCGTTCACCAGCGGGACGTCGGGCCGTCCGAAGGCCGTCGTGCACAGCCAGCGCAACCTGCTCCTGCCGGGCGCGGTGCTCGTCGCCACCCGAGGCTGGGGCCCGGAGCTGTGCAAAGGCGACGGCTTCCCGCTCACGATCCTCAACCTCATGGTCCTGTCGACGCTGCTCGCCGCGCAGGCCGGCGGATGCTCGGTCATCATGGACCGGCGCGACGCCGACGGTCTGGCCGGCTGGATCTCCGAGCGCGGCGTCACCGCGTGGAACGGCGCCCCCGCGCAGCTCTACGACCTCGCCCGGCGCCCCGACCTCGGCCTCGGTCCGCTCCAGGAGGCGTGGAGCGGGGGCGGCGACACCTCCGACGCGCTGCGCGAGGCATTCTCCGCGACGCACGGCCTCGTGCCCCGGGCCACCTACGGCCTGACCGAGGCGCCGACCGTCGTGTCCATCGACCCGCCCGGCGAGCAGTGGCGCCCGGGCACGAGCGGGCGCGTGCTGCCCCACCTCGACGTCGCCGCCTACGACGACGAGGGCCGCCGCCTCCCCGCGGGCGAGCCGGGCGAGCTGCGGCTGAGCGGCGCGACGTCGGGTCACTGGGCGGGGGCTTGGACGCCGCTGCTCGGCTACTGGGAGAACGGCCGCGTCCGCCCGCCGGAACCGGGTCCCGTGCCCACCGGCGACATCGGTACGGTCGACGGCGACGGATGGCTGACCGTGCTCGACCGCAAGAAGCTGGTCATCGTCAGGGGCGGCGCGAACGTCTACCCGCTCGAAGTGGAGCGGGTGCTCCTGGCGCATCCCGGCGTCGCCAACGCGGCGGTGTGCGGGGTGCCTGACGACCGCCTCGGGGAGCGGGTGGCCGCCGTCGTGGAGAGCGTCGGCGCGCGGCTCGACGTCGCGGCGCTCACCGAGGCGTGCCGCCGGGAGCTCGCGCCCTACAAGGTGCCGGAGATCTGGACGCGGGTCGACGCGCTGCCGGTCAACGCCATGGGGAAGGTACAGCGCGCCGGGCTGGCCGACCTGGTCGCACGGGACGCGCCGGGCGACCGGTGAATCCGGAGCTTCACCAAAGGGAGGCGCGGGTGGACGCGGATGCCGCCGCACGCGGGATGTTCGGTCTCGACGGCCGGGTGGCGATCGTGACGGGAGCCTCGTCCGGGCTGGGCGCCGCGGTCGCGCGCGCACTGGCCGCGTTCGGTGCCCGGGTCGGCCTGGTGGCCCGGCGCAGGGACAGGCTGGACGCGCTCGCCGCGGAGATCGGCGGCCTGGCCGTCGCCTGCGACCTGTCCGACCCCGAGCGGGCCGGGACGGTCGTGCCGGCGGTGGCGGACGGGCTCGGCCCGCCGGAGATCCTCGTCAACGCGGCGGGCGCCATGTTCACCGAGGAGCGCGCCGAATCCGAACCGCTCGACGCCGTCCGCGCGACCCTGGACCTCAACCTGGTGGCGCCGTTCGTGCTGGCGCAGGCGGTCTTCCCGGACATGCGCGCGGCCGGGCGGGGCTCCATCGTCAACGTCTCGTCCATCAGCGGACGGGTCGGCGTGCCGGGGATCCCGCAGGCGTCCTACGCGGCGAGCAAGGCGGGCCTGTCCGGCCTCACCGCCGAGCTGGCCGTGCAGTGGGCGCGGCATTCGATCCGGGTGAACACGGTGGCCCCGGGCTTCTTCCGCAGCGAGATCACCAGCCCGCTGTACGAGAACGAGCGGCCGGCCGAGTACCTGCGCCGCAACACGCCGCTGCCGAAGGAGGGCGGCGCGGACGACATCGTCGGCGCCATCGTCTGGCTCGCCGGGGACGCCGCGAGCTACGTCACGGGGCAGACGATCGTCGTCGACGGCGGCTGGACCGCCCGATAGCCCGCGCGTCCGTCAGTGGTGCGCGCGCACGCCGGACTGGATCGCCTGCCGGGCGGCGGGCGACGCGGCGTTGACGATCCCGTCGTCGAAACGCTCCAGGAGCAGGGACTGGGTCGCGGTGAGGTGGGCGCAGGCGACCCGCTCCGCCTCCCCGGCGCGCCCGGCGGCGATGTCGTCGACGATCCGGCGGTGGGTGCGGACGGACGTCATCGCCTCGTCCCGGGTCGGGTACTCGCCGCGCCGGGTGAGCGCCTCGGCCCACGCCTCCTCCTGCGCCGACCACAGCGCGACGAGGCTGCCGACGACGTTGCGGACCGTCGCGTTCGGGGTGAAGGCGACGAGGAGGTCGTGGAACTCGCGGGCGGTCTGGGTGAACGCGACGCCGTCGTCCACCAGCGCGGTGCACTCCTCGACGTTGGCGCGCAGGGCGGGGACGACTGTCTCCGCGCGGTCCTCGCGCCGCGCGCACTCGGCGGCGCACAGCGGTTCCAGCATCCGCAGCCCGGCCGCCAGGTCGCCGAGCGAGACCCGGTCGCCCTGGAGCGCGAGGCCGAGGTGGTACGCGGCCGACGACTGGTCCGGCCGGTGCACCTCGGCGCCGCCGACGTTGCCGCGCCGGACCGTCACCAGGCCCTCGGTCTCCAGGATGCGCAGCGCCTCCCGCACCGAGGGGTAGCTGACGCCGAACTCCTTGACCAGCTGGTCCTGGGTGGGGAGCGCGTAGTCGTAGTCGCTGGCGAGGATGCGGGTGCGCAGCTCGCCGGCGACGGTCTCGGCGATGCGGTGCTGGTGGACTCGGCTGCGTCGCGGTGTCGTCACGCAGGCCGCTTCCCGTGGAGCTGAGGGACCATGCGGCGAGTCTACCGTGACCGGATAAGCAAAGGCAGTATTGCAATCCTTACAATGATTGAAATAGCGTCGTCGGCATGGACTTCACGATGGGCGAGGCCGCCACCGCCCTCCGCGGCGACCTGCGCAGGCTGGTCGCCGAGCACGTCCCGCCCGGCTTCCTCGGAGCCTTCAGCGACGACCCGTCCGACCTGGAGACCGCGCAGCGCTTCTGCCGCCTGCTCGCCGACCGCGGGCTGCTCTGCCTCGCCTGGCCCGGGGAGTACGGCGGCGCGGACGCCTCGGTGTGGGAGCAGACCGTCGTCCGCGAGGAGATGTGGGCGCACCACGAGCCCCGCGGCGCGCAGTACATGGGCGTCAACTGGGTGGGGCCGACGATCATGCGGCACGGCACGGCGGAGCAGCGCCGCCGGCACCTGCCGCCGATCGCGCGCGGCGAGGTCATCTGGTGCCAGGGGTTCAGCGAGCCCGACGCCGGCTCCGACCTCGCGGCGCTGCGCACGTCCGCCCGCTGGGACGGCGGCGCCTGGCGCATCTCCGGCCAGAAGATCTGGACGTCCTACGCCGGCATGGCGCAGTGGTGCTTCCTGCTCGCCCGCACCTCGACGAGGGAGCGGCGGCAACACGGGCTGACGATCTTCCTCGTGCCGATGGACGCGCCGGGCATCGAGGTCAGGCCGATCGCGTCGATGATGGGGCCGCACCACCTCAACGAGGTCTTCTTCAGCGACCTGCGGGTGACCGGCGCGGACGTCCTCGGCGCCGTCGACCGGGGATGGGAGGTGGTGCAGGAGGTGCTGTCGTTCGAGCGCGTCGGCATCGCCCGCTACGCCCGGTGCGAGCGGCTGCTCCAGGCGGCGCCCGCGGTGCTCGGCGACCGGTGGGACGACCTGCCGGACGAGCTGCGCGGGCGGTGGGCCCGGATGCTGACGCACTGCCGGCGCGCGCGCCTGCTCGCCTACGAGGTGGTGGCGAAACAGGCCAAGGGCACGGTGCGGCCCGCCGACGCGGCCGCGTACCGGATCGCGGTGACCCGGCTCGACCAGGAAAGCGCCGACGTGCTGATGGAGATCGTCGCGTCGGCCGGGGCGGACGGCGCAGAGGCCCGCCGGTTCCGCCTGCGGGTCGAGGACCACTGGCGCTACTCCCGGGCGTCCACGGTCGCGTCGGGGAGCATCGAGATGCAGCAGATCCTGCTGTCCCGATCGCTGCTGGCGTCATGACCGGCCCGCTGAGCACCGGGACGGCCGGCACCGCATGAACATCGACCTGAGCGAAGAGGCCGCCGAGTACGGGCGGCAGGCGGTCCGGGCGTTCGAGGCGGCCGGAGGCGACGACCTCGTCCGGCAGGCCGAACGCGAACCCAAGCGCAGGGCGGCGCTCGTCGGGCCCGTCCTGGACGAGCTGGGCGCGCTCGACCTCGACCCGCGCGGCGACGCGGCGGAGCTGGAGGCGACGGCGGCGCTGTGCCGCGCCGCGGGCTACTTCGCAGTCCCGTTTCCGGTGGCGGAGCGCCTGTCCCGGCCGGCCGGTGCCGATGGGCTGCTCGTCGTCGACGGCGCCCGTCCTGCCGCCGCCGTCGCGGGGCTCGACCTGCGCTGGACGGCCGTGACGCTGGACGGCCGGCGCTGCGACGCCGCCGCGCGGGCGCCGGAGGGCCCGCCCCGCACGTCGGCGTTCGTCACCGGACTGGACCTGCGACCGGCCGGCGCTGGCGGAGACTTCGCGCGAGACCTCGCCCTCGGCCTGGTCCTGCCGTGCTGGACGCTGCTCGGGATGCTCGACCGGGCACTCGACCTCACCCGGGAGCACGTCCTCCTCCGCGAGCAGTTCGGGCAGGCGCTCGCGCGGTTCCAGGGCGTCCGCTTCCAGATCACCGAGGCGGAGGTCGAGCGCAGCGGTGCCGAGGCGCTGGCGAAGTACGCGCTCTGGAGCGTCCAGGACCACCGCCGCGAGGCGGCCGCCGACGCGCTCGCGCTGCGGCTCGCGGCCGTCGAGGCGGCCGACGTCGTCTTCCGCGTCGCGCACCAGCTGCACGGCGCCTTCGGCTTCTGCGACGAGGCGTTCCTGTCCTGGCTGTCCCGCTACGGCCGGCCGCTGCGGCGCCTGCCGCTGGGGCCCGCGGGGACGCGCGACCGGCTGACGCGCAGCCTGGGCCGGCGCGGCCTGACCGGGCCGTTCGGCGAGGCGCGAGAGCGGGCGGAGCGATGACCGGAGTTCGCGGGACGGCGCACGAACTCGCGGAGTTCCGCGCCGAGGTGCGCGGATGGTGCCGCGAGCACATCCCGGCCGATTGGCGGCGAGCGCAGACGGGCGTCCCGGAGGAGGAGTTCGTCGCCTTCCAGAAGGAGTGGTTCCAGGAACTGCGCCGTGCCGGGTTCGCCGTCCCGCACTGGCCGCGCGCATGGGGCGGCGGGATGCCGGTCGCCGAGCAGATCGTCCTGCACCAGGAACTCGCCGCCCACGACGCGCCGCGGCTCGTGCTGGCGTTCGTCGCGATCCACCACGCCGCCGCGACTCTGCTGGCCGCCGGGACCGACGAGCAGCGCCGCCGCCACCTCCCGGCGATCCTGGACGGCGAGATCTGGGCCCAGGGCTTCTCCGAACCGGGCGCTGGGTCCGACCTGGCCGCGCTCTCGACCACCGCCCGCAGGCAGGACGGCGGGTACGTCGTCAACGGGCAGAAGGTGTGGGCGAGCGGCGCCGCGCACGCCGACTGGTGCCTGCTGCTCGCCCGCACCGACCCCGGCGCGCCGAAGCGGCGCGGCATCTCCTACTTCCTGCTCGACATGAGCACGCCGGGGATCGACGTCCGCCCCATCCGGCAGGCGACCGGCGAGTCGCACTTCTGCGAGATCTTCCTCGACGACGTCGTCATCCCCCGGACCTGCCTCGTCGGGCGCGAGAACGACGGCTGGCGGGTGGCGCAGGAGACGCTGGGCGCCGAGCGCGGCATGACGATGCTGGAGCTGGCCGAGCGGCTCGGCAACGCCGGCTTCCGATGGCTGCTGGAGACGTGTGCCCGTCCCGGCCCCACCGGCGCGAGCCCCATCGACGACTCCCTGGTGGCCGACCGGCTGGCCGCTTTCGAGACCGAGCTGACCGCTCTCCGCGCGCTCTGCCGCGGCCTCGTGGAACGCCACGACGCGGGCACGTCCGGCCCGGCCGACGCCTCCGTCGTCAAGCTGTTCTACAGCGAGCTGCTCCAGCGGATGACCGGCTTCGGCGCAGAGATCGCCGGGCCCGCCGCCCACGCCGAGCTGCGCAAACCCCTGTCCAGCGGATGGGAGTCGGGCGCCTGGGCGCTGGACTTCATCGGCTCGTGGGAGTGGACGATCCCGGGCGGCACGAGCGAGATCCAGCGCACCATCATCGCTGAGCGCGGCCTCGGCCTGCCCCGCGAACGCCGGGGCGGCCGATGAGTCCCGACCTCTCCGATCTGCACGGCGAACTCCGCGCAGTGGCGCGCGACCTGCTCGGCGGCGCCGGCCCGGACCGGGCGCCCGGCTGGAAGGCGATCACCGGATCCGGCTGGCCCGGCCTGGAGGTGCCGGAAGCGCTGGGCGGCTCCGGCGCCACCTTCGCGGAGGTCGCCGTCGTCCTGGAGGAGATGGGCCGCGCGGCGGCGTCCACTCCGTACGTCGGCGCAGCGGTCCTGGGCGTCGGTGCGCTCAACCTGCTGGAACCGGGACCGGACCGAGACGGGCTGCTGCGCGCCATCGCGTCGGGGGCCGCGCGTCCGGCCGTCGCGCTGGCGGGCGACACGGGCGGCGCGGTCGCAACGGAGCCGCCGTTCCGTCTGGAGCGGTCGCCGCGCGGGCCGCTGCTGCACGGCGGCGCGGCGTTCGTGCCCGACGCGGTCGAGTGCGGCCGGATCCTGCTTCCGGCGCTTGCGCCCGACGGCGTCCCCGTCCTCGTCGACGCGGGTCCGGACATGGCCGGAATCCGCGTGACGCCTCAGCCGCTCCTCGACGCGACCCGCCGCTTCGGAAGGGTGACCGCCCACGGCGCGGCCGTGGCCGAGGAGGCGGTGCTGCGGTTCGCGGGAGACCCGGACGCGGCCTTCCGCCGCCTCGGCGATCGGGCCGCCGCGGCCATCGCCTGCGACTGCCTCGGGCTGAGCGAGGCCATGCTGGACGCGACCGTCGCCCACGTCGGCGCGCGGGAGCAGTTCGGCCGCCCCGTCGGCTCCTTCCAGGCGGTGAAGCACGCGTGCGCGGACATGTTCGTCAAGGTCGCCGTGGCGCGGCGTCTCGTGGAGGCCGCCGCGCGGGCGCTGGCCGCCGGCGAACCCGACTCCTGGGTGGCGGTGTCGATGGCGAAGTCGTACGGCTGCGAGGCCGCCGTGGACGTCGCGGGAAAGGCGATGCAGCTGCACGGGGGCATGGGCTACACGTGGGAGGGCGGCGTCCACGTCCACCTGAAACGCGCGATGCTCGACCGCTCCCTGTTCGGCTCGCCCGCGGCGCACCGGCGCCGCATGGCGGGCCGCTACCGCTGACCGCGAGCCCACGGGCCTTGTCCCGCGGACGCCGTGACGCCCGCGGGACAAACCCCCATGGGCGTGTCAGAACACCACGCCCACGTCCTTGGCGATCAGGTCGTCGGTCGCCCGCTCCGCGACCGCGGCGATCGTCATGGACGGGTTGCAGGCGGCCGCGGTGCCCGGCAGCAGCGCGCCGTCGAGCACGTATAGGCCGCGATGGCCCTGGACCCGGCCGGCGAGGTCGCACACGGTGCCCATCGATGCGCCGCCGAGCGGGTGCCAGGTGGAGGGGTAGACGCCGGTCGTGTCGGTGAGGATCGACCCCTGGCCGGCGATCTTGTTGGCGCGGTCGTTGATGCGCCTGTAGAGCGCGTCGTCCGCCCCCTTGGCCCATTGCAGGACGGCGTCGTCCTTGCCGGAGTCGTAGACGAACCTGCCGCGCCCCTTGCTGACGCCGTAGCCGACCATCATCGTGGACCGGATGTCGGCCCCGATCGGCGGCAGTGACGCCTGGATTATCGTGTTGGCGTTGTCCGGGTCGTCCCACTCGAGGCTGCCGTAGACGACCGGGCCGCCCTGCGGCGCGCCGAAGTCGTCCGCGAAGTCGCTCCACAGGTAGATGCGGTCGCCGTTGGAGCCCCAGTCGGCGCCCAGCCCGTCGGGCATGTCGGGGATCTGGCCCTTCGCCGCCGCGCGCATCAGCAGCCTGGTGGTGCCGGCGGTCCCGGCCCCCATGACGAGCGCCTTCGCGGTGATGATCTTCTTCTCCAGGACCGTGCCATCGGTGTCGATGCGGTCGACGTGGACCTCCCAGCGGCCGTCCTTGGCCAGGAGCACGTCGGTGACGTTGTGCTGCGTCGCCACGGTCACCCGCCCGGTGGCCCGCGCGGCGGCGATGTAGGTGACGTCCACCGAGTGCTTGCCGCCGTTGTTCACCCCCAGAGCGCAGTCCCCGTTGGTGTAGGACGGCTTCATCTCGCCCTTCAGTTCGCGCAGCGCGTACGTCCAGTCGATCGGCATCGGGATCTTCGTGACGTCGTAGCCGGCCTTGCGGACGTTCGCGGCGAAGACCCGCGCGGGCTTGTAGGTCGTGCTGTTGACCAGCTCGTCGGGCGCCGTCTCGATCCGCAGCATCTGCGCGACTCGCTTGTAATGGACCTGGTCCATCTTGGCGTAGTCGAGCTGCTCGGGCAGGTTGGCGTTGAACACGTGCTCGGCCGGCTGGAGCGTCATGCCCTGGTAGACCAGCGACCCGCCGCCGACGCCCGCGGCGACGATCATGTCCATGCCGTTGCCGGGCACCTGCTCCAGCAGCCCGGTGTAGTGCGGGAACGGGTCCGCCGGGATGCCGAGGATCGTCGGGGTGGAGCCCAGCCAGAACATCCGCTTGTCGGGGGAAGAGGGGTGCGGGAACGTCTCGGCGTTCGGCCCGGTGGGCCACCAGACGCCGCGCTCCAGCACCAGGCACTCCACGCCCGCCTGCGCGAGCCGAAGGGCCGCCACGCCCCCTCCGAAGCCGGAGCCGATGATGACGGCGCGGTGCTCCTCGCGTGTCACCGGTGCGCGGCGCGGTGCGGCGGCCCGGGCGGCGGGCGTGCCGGCGACGGCGAGCCCGACGGTCGCGGCGGCGCCGGCCAGCAGGGACCGGCGGCTCATCTCGGGCATGGTCACTCCATTCGGTCGAGCGGGGGGCGGAGGTCGCGGACGTACGGCGCCGCTCCTAGCGGAACGGCATCGTTCTCTTAACGGTGGGCCGATGGTAGGGAGCGGGACGAGCCGCGCTTACTGACGGAAGTGAGCGATTCGCCGGAGCGAATGTGTGCCCGGATGCCAACCGGGAGGTGATCCAGCCCCGGTGAGGGTTCGCCCGGACCGGCCGTCGCGGCGGGGTGTGGTCCGCCTCTTGCGTTTCGTGCCCGGATGAGGTGGACTCGGCGGCAAGACAATACAGATTCTCTGATCTTGTTCGGTCGAGGTCGCGAGAGGCTCGTGCCCACCCTCGCCGTACGGCTGGGGCGCGGACCGTCGCAGCCTCATGGTAATCCCGTTACCGTTCAACGCAAATCTCCTATCGAAAAAACAGAATTTTCTTCTCGTCGCCTGTGGCCGCTCCGGCCGGCCGTTCTCGCAGGACGCGCGAGACGCTCATTCCGGCATGCCGCCATTCGCCAACCGACACCACAAATGCCCTGATCAGAGTGGTCTTGACCCTCTTTTTGGGGCGCTGCTAAGCAAGTGCTCAGCATCGCTGAGACGACCGGCCCTCGGCACGGGAAGCGAATGCGGAACGGCGTGCGCGGCGACCGCCGCGTACCAGGCACAGGGAGGTCCTCCGTTGGGTGAGTTGTCCGAGTCCCCCCGGCCGTCCGGGCCGGTGCGCCCGTGACGGGCGCGACGACGGCCGCGGCGCGGTACGCCGGGACGCGGGTCCCGCGCGTGGAGGACCCGCGGCTGCTGACCGGCCACGGCACGTACGTCGACGACGTGGTGCGGCCCGGGATGCTGCACGCCTGCTTCGTCCGCAGCCCCCTGGCCCGCGCCCGGATCCTCGGCGTCGACGCGGCCGAGGCGCTCGCCGTCGACGGCGTCCACGCGGTGTTCACCGCCGCTGACCTCAACCCGGACGTGCGCGAGCAGTGGTACACGCTGATCGGCCGGGACGTCCCGGACACCCCGCGGCCCCCGCTCGCCGAGGGCGAGGTCCGGTTCGTCGGCGACCCCGTCGCGATGGTCGTCGCCGCCGACCGCTACGTCGCCGAGGACGCCGCCGAGCTGGTCGCCGTCGACTACGAACCGCTGCCCCCGGTCGTCGACTACGCCGCCGCGGGGGAGTCCGCGGAGCTGGTGCACGACGGCTACCCCGGCAACCTCGCGGGCGAGTTCCCCGGCGCTCCATTCGAGGAGATCGAGCCCGTCTTCGCCGAGGCGCCCGTGGTCGTGCGGCGCACGCTCCGCCAGCAGGCCTGCAGCCAGGTGCCGATCGAGACGCGCGGCATCGTCGCCGAATGGTCGGCGCCGAGCGGCGAGCTGACGATCTGGGCGGCGACGCAGTCCCCGCACGAGGTGCGGCTGTTCTGCTCCCGGCTGCTGGGGCTGCCTGAGCAGCGGGTGCGGGTGGTGATGCGCGACACCGGCGGTGGCTTCGGGCAGAAGGTGATCCCGCAGCGCGAGGACATGTGCGTCATGCTCGCCGCGCGCAAGGTGCCCGGCCCGCTGAAGTGGATCGAGGACCGGCGCGAGAACCTCCAGTCGGCCGGCATGTCCCGGCACGCGCACGGCGACGTCCGGATCGCCCTCGACGACGACGGCGCGATCCTCGCCGCCGCGATCGACTACGTCGAGGACGTCGGCGCCTACCCGGTGCCGTGGCCGGTCGGCACGTCCGCGGCGGTCGGGATGTTCTTCCCCGGCCCGTACCGCGTCCCGAAGGCCGCGTGGGCGACGGCGTCGGTGTTCTCGAACACCTCCGGCCGCACCGCCTACCGCGGGCCGTGGCAGTTCGAGTCGCTGGCGCGGGAGCTGCTCCTCGACTCGGCCGCCCGCGAGATGGGCATCGACCCGGCCGAGCTGCGCCGCCGCAACCTGCTGCGCCGCGACGAGCTCCCCTACACCAATCCCTGCGGCATCCCCTACGACGGCATCACGCCGCTGGAGACGTTCGAGCAGGCGCTGAAGATGCTCGGCTACGAGGCGTTCCGCCGCGAGCAGCAGCGGGCCCGCGCCGAAGGCCGCTACATCGGCGTCGGCACCTGCACGTACGTGGAGCCGACCTCGGCCGCGATCGCGCTGCACGCCACCGAGGGCGCGACGATCCGGATCGAGCCGTCCGGCAAGGTCAACGTGTACGTCTCCGGCGGGTCCAGCGGCAACAGCATCGAGACCACTGTCGTGCAGCTGACCGCCGACGCGCTGGGCGTGGACATCGCCGACGTCAGCACGGTGCAGGGCGACACGGCCGTCACGCCGTTCGGCGGCGGTGCGGCCGGCAGCCGGTCGGGCTCGATGACCGCGGGCGCCGTCGCGGAGACGGCGTCGGTGCTGCGGGAGCGGATCGCCGCGATCGCGGCGCACCGGCTGGAGGCCGACCCCGGCGACATCGAGCTGGCCGGGGGACGCGCCCGCGTGCGCGGCGTGCCGGAGTCGGGCGTGACGCTCGCCGAGATCGCGAACGCCGCCTACTTCCAGCCGGAGACCCTGCCGCCGGACGTGCCGGCGGGACTGGAGGCGTCCGGCCGGTACCGGCCGGAGAACCCGCTCATCTACGCCAACGCCACCCACCTGTGCACCTGCGAGGTGGACGTGGTGACCGGTGCGGTGAAGCTGCTGCGCTACATCGTCAGCGAGGACTGCGGCCCGATGATCAACCCGAACGTCGTGGAGGGGCAGATCGCGGGCGGCGTCGTGCAGGGCATCGGCAACGCGCTCTGCGAGCACCTCGCCTACGACGCCGACGGCAACCCCGTCGCCACCACCTTCATGGACTACCTGCTGCCCACGGCCGCCGAGATACCCGACATCGAGTACGGCCACGTCGAGACGCCGTCGCCGGGGCCCGGCGGCTACAAGGGCGTCGGCGAGGGCGGCGCGATCGGCGCGCCGCCCGCCGTGGCGAACGCCGTCGCCGACGCGCTCGCGCCGTTCGGCGCCGAGATCACCAGCCTGCCGCTGACGCCCGAGACCATCGTCGCGCTGGTGCGCGGCGCGGACGGGGCGGTGACGCGATGAAACCGCCGTCGTTCGAGTACCACGTCCCCGGCGACGTGGACGAGGCCGTCGGGCTCCTCGCCGAACTCGGCGAGGACGCCAAGGCCATCGCGGGCGGGCAGAGCCTCGTCCCGATGCTCGCGCTCCGGCTCGCCAACCCCGAACACCTGGTGGACCTGCGCAGGCTGGACGGCCTGCGCGGCGTCGAGGAGCGCGGCGGGACCGTCCGGATCGGGGCGGGCACCACGCAGGCGGCCGTCCAGCGGTCCGCCGAGGTCGCCCGGTCCGTCCCGCTGATGGCCCGCGCCACCCCGCTGATCGGCCACTTCCAGATCCGCAACCGGGGCACCGTCGGCGGGTCGCTGGCCCACGCCGACGCCGCCGCCGAGTACCCCGCCGTCGTGCTCGCGCTCGACGCGCGGCTGGAGGCGGTGTCGCCGCGCGGCACCCGCACCATCCCCGCCGCGGACTTCTTCACCGGCCTGTGGAGCACCGCGCTGGACGAGGACGAGCTGCTGACCGCGATCGACTTCCCGGTACGGCGCGGCCGCAGCGGCTTCGCGATCGAGGAGTTCGCGAGGCGCGGCGGCGACTTCGCCATCGCCGGCGCGGCCGTCGCCCTCGAGCTGGACGACGCCGGCCGGGTCACCCGCTGCGGGATCGGGCTGTTCGGGCTCGGCTCCACGCCGCTGCGCGCCGCGGCCGCCGAGGCGGCCGCGACCGGCGCCGCGCTCACCGACATCGACGCCGACGAACTCGGGCGCACGGCCGTCGGGGAGCTGGACGCGGTCCCCGCCGACCTGCACGCGTCCGCCGACCACCGTGCCCACGTCGGCGCCGTCATCGTGGCGCGCGCATGGCGGCGCGCCGCCGAGGAGGCCGGGCGGCGGGCCGCTAAGGAGGCTGCGAATGGCTGACGTCATCGTCCGGATGCGGGTCAACGGCGGGCCGCGGAGCGCGTCCGTGCCGCCCCGGCTCACCCTCGCCGACTTCCTGCGCGAGCGGAGCGGGCTCACCGGCACCCATCTCGGCTGCGAGCACGGCGTGTGCGGCGCGTGCACGGTCCTGCTGGACGGGCAGGCCGTTCGCGCGTGCCTCGTCCTCGCCGTCCAGGCCGACGGCGCCGAGATCACGACCGTGGAGGGGATCGCCTCGCCGGACGGCGAGCTGTCCCCGGTGCAGCAGGCGTTCCGCGACCACCACGGCCTGCAGTGCGGCTTCTGCACGCCCGGGTTCGTCGTCTCCGTCACGGCGTTCCTGCGCGACAACCCCGACCCCACCGACGAGCAGATCCGCGACGGCCTGTCCGGCAACCTGTGCCGCTGCACCGGCTACCAGGGGATCCTCAAGGCCGTCCGCGCGGCGGCGGGCCCGTCCGCGGGCGCCGCCGCACCGGAGGAGACCGGATGAAGCTGGAGAACGCCTTCACGATCCCCGTGCCCGCGGACGAGGCGTGGCGCGTCCTGCTCGACATCGAGCGGATCGCCCCGTGCGTTCCGGGCGCGACGCTCACCTCCCGCGACGGCGACCGCTTCGACGGGAAGGTCAAGGTCAGGCTCGGTCCGATCGCCCTCACCTACAGTGGGTCGGTCGCGTTCGTCTCCCTCGACGAGGACGCCGGGGTCGCGCTTGTAGACCGTCGCGTTCATCTCCTGGAGGAACGAGATGGCCTCCAGGTTCTCGCGGCCGCCGTAGACGTTCGGCG